>JAQUZA010000269.1 GCA_028691595.1 Candidatus Rifleibacteriota bacterium | reverse complement strand
ATTTTTCAAAACACAGCGGTGCAAAAACTTTTTGAGCCGGGTTCTATAATGAAACCTTTTACAATGGCAGCTGCTCTGCGTAATGACCAGCCGGTGGTGCGCCGTAACGCCTACGACACAACTTTCGTGCGCGGTGGTGGTGATTATCATCCGCCTTACCCGATGGCCGGCTTTACACTCATCAACTGGAAAGATGAATCGATGCCGGCCGAAGAATTCGATAAAATCAAATAGTCATCCATTGATTTTGTCGGCGGGGGCATGCTAAACTGGGCACATATGCGTAATCTGGCAGTTCTTGCCCTGGTAACAATTTTGTGCGTTCTGATCGGTTGTCTCGGCATGGGCGGAGGCGGCGGTGGCGGTGGGGTCGGCTCAAGCGTGACAGGGCCGGTGATTCCTGCCGGCGTTTTGCTTTCCGGGCGGGTTTATTTTGCCGAGAGTTCTTACTACGGTGGTATTCCGGTTCTGGCTAAAGATGCTGCCGGCCTGGTTCTTGGCAGTACCCGCACCGATTCCCAGGGTAATTTCTATTTCACTGATATCCCCGCTGGTGTCTATAACCTTTTTGCCAGCACCGGTGAATCCGAGATAGAATTTTTCAGGGGTGCCCAGGTTATTTCTGCCAATTCCGTTCAGATCCCCGAAAAGTCTCTCATTGAAATGACTAACGTGGTTCTCGATCAGATAACCTCGTCGTCATTCAGATTGCGCTTTGAATCATTTGTTTCGACTCTGGCTCAGGTTGAATACAGCACTTCCACTGGCGCTCCCTCAACCGTCTCGTCGGGTAACACCTATTCTAAAAACCATCAGGTTGATGTTTCAGGGCTGGTTGCCGGCACAAGATACGGCATCAGCATCAAGCTGCAGGCCCAGGATGGCCAGACCCTCGTCTACCCGGTAATCTATACCACCACTTCCACATCGGCCGGGCCAACCAATCTTTCGGTCAATATCAACAACGGTGAAATCACCACGCGCAAACTTGCCAACCGAATTTATCTCAACGCCGATGGTGCCGCGCAGATGCGGGTTGGTACCAGCGAAGATCTGACCTCGCAACCCTGGGAAACCTATTCCACCTTCAAAGATGTCACTTTTGTCGCGGGCGAGGGTACGCGCCGAGTCTACGTGCAGTTTCGTGATATACTGGGCAACCTTAGCGGGGTCGTCAACGATTCAATATTGCTGCAGACCGATAATACCGGCTACATAGGGGTCTGGATAAACAACGGCGAAGCTTTGACCAATCAGCTCGATGTCATTCTGACCATTCTTTACCCCGGTGCTCAGCAGATGCAGGTTTCTGACCGGGCTGACTTTTTAAGCTCATTCTGGGAGCCTTATGTTACCACCCGAAAAATGAAAATTTCTTCTGGTGACGGGCCAAAGACTGTTTATGTCAGGTTCAAAGGCGGTAATGCCGACGAAAGCAAGTCATTCGCGGCGACCATACAGCTCGATACCGCCGGGCCGCAGGTCGAAATGCTCGTCAACAACGGCGCTCTCAAGACGAATATGAGCAATGTCTCTCTCAGTTTTACCTATTCGAAGCAGCCCGTCGAAATGCAGGTTCAAGAAACTAATATTTTTGATGATGGCAAAGCCTGGCTAAAATTTTCGAACCCATATAAATACGTGCTGCCGGCAGAAGACGGCGAAAAGCTCATCTACGTTCGCTTCAAAGATTCTCTTGGCAACGTTTCAGCTGTTGTCGAGGGTCGTATAACCCTTGACACCAAAGCCCCATCAGACCCATCTCTGCTTATCAACGGCGGAGATGAAGCCACTAATCAGCTTGGAGTCAGACTTACCCTCGATGTGACCGCCGATGATGGCGAATCTGTCTACATGCTGATCTCGAATAACGATAGTTTTGCCGGGGCAACCCAGGAACGCTTCAGTAAGACCAAGGCCTGGACTCTCGGCGGTTATGGGCTGCAGACTGTTTATGCCGTGTTTTATGATGATGCCAGCAATTCAACCACCATTCTCGTTGAAAGCATCGAGGTTGAAGGCGACCCGCCCAGCAGCAGCAGCGTCAAAATTAACGATGGCGACCCGAGCGCCGATTCTAATACTGTTTCTGTAAGCGTTACTTCAGATAAGGCAACCAAGATAAGAATTGCCGAGCACGAAAATTTCAGCAGCATACCCGATATTGCTTTCGTTCCCAACGTTGGCACTGACACTATGAGATTTGCGGGCTACCTTCTGTCGCCAATGGCCGGCGACAAGAAGGTGTATGTCCGCATGGAAGACATTTCAGGCAGTTTTTCGATCAGCAGTGATTCAATTGTGCTCGTTGGCCCGTCAAGTTATTCAATATCGACCATCGATACCCAGCCCCTTTCAAGTTTCAGCGTCAATTTGCGCCCATTCGCGGTCGATGCCGCCCAGATGCTTATTACCGAATCGTTCAGTCAGATAAATGACCCGGCAGTCTGGCGACCATTCGTTTATTCAACGGTTTTTGACCTCGAAAAATATATTGGCAAACACACCATTTATGCGAAATATCGCAATTCTGGCAACGTCGAAACTCCGGTTTTGACTCTTGACCTGCTGGTTTCTGAGGTTACCCCGGCGACTCCGGCGATCATTCTCAATCTTGGTGACGCGGTGACAACCTCTTCTCAGGTTCAGGTCAAGGTTCTTACCTCGGGTAACTACACACAGATGCAGCTTTCGAACGACGGAACCTTCTATAATTCTGCCGTATTACCAGTTACAGACACTCTCTGGGATATAACCCGCAGTGATGGCACCAAAACCGTCTACGCCAGATTTTTTAACCCCCAGAGTGCCCAGGCAGAGGTAGTTTCTGATCAGATCACTGCCCGTGGCCCGGCCAGTGCGACGCTCTTTACCAAAGAGGTTCAACCGCTCAACAAGAACTGGGTGCAGCTCGAACTTTTTGCCGATGGTGCCACCGACATGATCGTCACCGAAGACCCCGGGGTTAAAACTGTTAATTCCGGCTGGTTGCCATACCAGACAACCCTGGTTTACCCCCTCGGCGACACGACCGGCCAGCGAACGATCTATGCAAAATATCGAAATTCTGACACCAACTGGATCGAAAGCATTCCGGTGCAGATGACTGTGACCGTCAATGCCTCGTCACCCACCGGCAACTCTGTAGCATTCCGCGCTACTGCTGCAGCTGACTCCACAAGAGTTGTCGAAGTTGCACCTGCTTCAATGCCGGTTTATCTGCATTTCTCGATTCTCGATGCCAAAACGGCCTCGATTTCCTGGAAAATCGTGCCCGGTGGTGCCCCCGTTCCTGCTGCTTCCGATATGACCAACGAAGTGGTCCCGGTGGCCCCGATACCGCTTACCCAGGCATCATTCGGTGGATATGGCATTTTCAATCTCTACTACCAGTTCAGTGATGGTGTTGGCAACAAGAGTGCCATCGGGGTAACCTCGATCAGAATCATCGATCCTGACCAGATTGTGACTCCGACTACCGGCCAGATAACCATCAACTATGGTGACTCGGTCAGTGAAAGCAGTCGGCTCAATCTTAACCTGTTTTCTTCGACGGCGAGTAAGGTTCGGGTTTCTTCTATCGAAAGCTTCAGCCTCGAACCCGACATTAATTACGTTGCTGACCCGAACGGCATGAATATCACTTATGAGATTTCTCCGCCCACCGCAGGTTTGAAACAAATCTATGCCAGGTTCGAAAGCGCTTCTGGCTCGTTTGGCTTTGCCAGTGATACCATTACCCTTGTCGGGCCCACCAATGCGACCATGACAGTTCTAGATCCGCTTCCTCTCAACAAAATGTGGGTCGAGTTGAGTCTGTCGGCCGGCAATGCCAGCCGGATGCTGATCAGCGAAAATCTCGCCAGCTTTACTACCCCCAGCCTCTACTGGGAACCCTACAGCTACCGCAAGGTTCTTACCCTCGAAAACCGCACCGGCACGCACGTTATCTACTGCAAATTTTTTAATTCCACTACCACCTGGGTTGAAACAGACCTGCTACAGGTAACCGTCAGCGTTAACTCTACGGTTCCTACGGGTAATGATGCTTCTTTCAGGGCAACTGTAGCCAGCAATTCGGCATTGATAACTGAAATTACCCCTGCTTCGATGCCATTCTATCTGCACTTCAATATTCAAGATCCCAAAACTGTTACCGTTTCATACAATCTGGTTCGTGCTGACGAGTCTCCGCCGGTTCTGATCGATCATTCTCTGCCAATCCTGCCGGTGGCACTCAACCCGGGCGATTTCCCGGGTTACGGCACCTTTCATCTCTATTATAGTTTCGTCGATGGTGTTGGTAACCGCTCTCAGGTAGCGATTGTTCCGGTGAAGATTCTTGAACCCGGCACAGAATACAGCCCGGTCGATGGTACGGTTAAGATTAATGATGGCGATACGTCGACTGACCGTCGTGAAGTTGCGCTGACCATGTTCTCTGAGACGGCAACCAGGATAAAGATTTCGCAGAGCGAGACTTTCAGCAGCGTTCCTTATGAAAACTATGTCAGTAATACGGCCAATGGGGCAATGATCAAGACCGGGTATATGCTCGGCTCGTCTGCGGGCAACAAAAGTGTTTATGTGCGTTTTGAAGATGCCTCGGGCTCATTTGTAGTAGCAAACGACTCGATCGATCTGGTCGGGCCTTTGAACTACAGCCTGACAACCCCTGATGCGTTGCCCCTTTCTACCTTTACCATGCATCTGCGGCCCGCTGCCGAGAATGGCAATGAGATGCTGATTACCGAAGATTACTCTCAGCTTATAGCTGGTACCGGCTGGGCAAGTTTTGCCTTTACTTTAGATTATACGCTGCAGCCTTTCGAGGGCGATCATAAGATTTATGCCCGCTATCGCAATGCCGGCAATGTTGAAACGCCTGTTATGACCCTCGATGTCTCTGTTTACGGCACGCCTCCCGCAACCCCGACGATTCTCGTCAACGAGGGAGATGTTTCTGTCAGTCAGCGGGCCGTTACCTTACGGCTGTTCTCTGAAAATGCCGCAAGCTTTACGGTCTCTGAATCGCTGAGTTTCGCCGGTGCTTCAACCCAGTCTTTTGTGCCTGCAAACCCTGATGGCTCGATGTTTTACC
>JAQUZA010000007.1 GCA_028691595.1 Candidatus Rifleibacteriota bacterium | reverse complement strand
GATGCAGCTCGACGGGCATGCCTGAAAACACTCTCCGGGCTGAGAATCCGAAGGGAAGTGAATTATTCTCTATTAACCTTGATGTCAGGCCATTTTCAGCTACAACGAGAGGCGGGCAGTGTCCGGCATTTAAGAACTGAATTTGACCTTCGTGGCTGATATGAATTATCTGGCCGGTCATCATCGTGCTGATTTCAGCTTTTCTGAGATTGCAGAATGTTCGATTAAGGCCGGCCATGAGATTTTCAGGCTCGATTCTACTGGCATTATCAAGCAGCAAAACACTTTTTGCCATAGCCATCAACAGGGCAGCCTGCACACCGTGCCCGGCTACGTCTGCCATAAGAACTGTCAAATTCTTTTCAGCATCAACGACAAAGTCGTAATAATCTCCGCCAAGGCTGGTCATAGTACTGGTTCTGGCAACAACAGAGAATTCCCCTACTTCGAGAGCACCTTGAGGAACCAGGCTTTCCTGAACCGTTTTTGCAATTTCAAGTTCCTGAAGGTTTTCAAGGGAACGGTCTATGGATTTTGCGAGGCTCCCAAACTCATTTTCGAGAGGCAAATCGATGCGGTGCGAGTAATTTTTGCCTTTAAACATTTCAACGCCCGCAGCCAGAGCGTTAATAGGCACAATCAGATAATAACTGAGAAGGTGAAACAGGCTCAGGGTCATCAACAGACTCAAGCCTGCGAGCATCCAAAGATTTTTCCTCAGTTTTCTGATTTCATCGAGTAATTCGTCAGTATCGATGATAACCGTCATTATGGCTGAATTAAGGTGAGTGCCTCCCTGACCGAAAGCAAGGTATGACCTGCCGTCGCTACCGGTCAGGCTCTGTTGTGAAGGCCCATTGAGCCTGACTTTTTCAAAAAACGAATGTAGTTCAGGAAAATTAGAGGTGTCTGGATATTCTTTTCTCAGTTCTGGAACGGCAAAAAACATTTTCCGGTGTCTGGTTTTGCCTGCAGAATCGGCAACGGTTTTTAAATAGTCATAATGCATCTGCTTTTCAAGCCAGAAGAGTTGAACAAGATTGACGAATCTGCCGCTTTTCTGGTCTCTGAGTGTGTTCAGATACGAGATGTAAGTTATGTTGCTGAGAGCAAAAGGAACAAATTTTCGATAGTTTTCTTCAAAATTAAGGGCAAAACCCTGGGCAATGCCTTCATCTGGGCTATACTGGTTTTTGATGCCGCAGTTCAGATAGGCAAGCAACTCCCCGGCCGCGGTTTTTCTCAAAAAATCATCTTGAATAGTCTTAGAATAGAGAGAATTGAGCAGGTCAGCCCCCGTATGATCTGAAATAATAAGGGTATCAGGGTTAAAACTATTGTTTATATAACTGGCGGCCGATGCCAGAAAGACTGCATCTATTCTGCTGCCGGAATAGCCCTTTAAGAGGCTGTCGATGGTAAAATTCAATTTTTCGGCCTTACCGTGAAGAAAGCCTCTGAACTGGTTATCGATGGAAGTAATGAACTGAAAAGCCTGCACAGCTTTTTCGGTAACCGTCTGTTTTTCCTTCTGTTTGAGTGAATCCAGGCTGACAACGAAAAAGACGAGAGCCGGAATAAAGATGATATAGGCAAAAATCAATATCAGTCGTGACTTAACAGAATACAGTGGATTTTCGTTAACCAGAAAATAACAGTAGAGAATAAAAGAAACCAGAACCCCTGCAGCCAGCAACATTGCCATGAAACGACCGGTTGCTGCTGTAACATCTGCAAAACAACTGCGATTAACGATCGCGACTGCCCACCATCGCTGGTTAAGCTTCTGAAAATTGAAATAATCGCCATCTGACTCTACCTGCTCAGCAGGAACCAGCTGACGAAATTTGCCAAAGTTTATCAGAACTTTTCCTTGCAGTTCTGCTGGCTGCCGGGGAAAAAGACACTGTTCCTGTTCATCAAAGAGTAAAAAATCTACCCCGGGAAACCTTCCAGCCAGTTGATTCTGAAGGAATTCCGGGCCTTTGAGCCTGCCCTTAACCTTCTCTGAAATAAAAACCAGAACTGAAAATTCCTTATAAGTCTCATACCAGCCAAGAACCCGGTCTCCACGGCCATGCAACAAAAAGCAACCGGCCGAACTATCGCCTAGAAAAGGTTTTGTCAGTTCTTCAGGTGTGACGAACGGCCCGAGAAATTGTCTCAGCAGTCGCAACTCTTTGTCGAACTTTACATTGAAGCCTTCTGCCGCATGTAGTCCGGCGAGGGTTTCCTGCCTGATCGCTTTGAGAAAAACATTCAGCTTTCTGGAAAGGAAGCTGAAGCGGTTCTCGTCTGATGCAGAGGCTATCAATTTCCCGTCTTTATCCCAGAACATGAAGGTAAAAGCCTCGGGAAACTGTTTTTTCAGACTCATCGAAGTCTTCTTGACCTGATTCGCTGCTATTCCATCAGCGTTACCAGGAGCAAAGCTTTTTTGCAGCAGCAGATGAAAAAATCTGGCATCTTCGGCATATTCGCTAAATTTAAGCAGCTGCTTTTCGGTCTGTTCAAAGACCTCTGTTCGCCGCCCGGCAGTTTCAGCAGCAAAAAACCGTTCCATTTCAACATAAAGAATGAAAAATGGAAAAACAACCAGACAACAATAAAGCACAGCCCTCGTTATTGAGAATTCTGCGCTGTTAACAGACTCTGCAGAAACTGACATTCAATGAGTATAAACAAAATCCAGCCTCAACTCAAAAGAATTTAGTATCTGGAATAAAAACTTGATCCTGAGAAAAGCTTCAGCAAATCTTGACAAAACAGGTCTTCTGGGGGCTGATATTCATCTGACGAAAATACAGGTCAGGCTTCATCGAGCACCTGTCGGATACGGGAAGCCAGATTATGCAGACAGATTGGCTTTTCAAGGAGGTGAGCTCCTTCCATTGTCAGGCCGTTGCAAGCAAAAACATTTGTCGCATAGCCGGACATGAAGAGCATTTTCAGGCTGGGGTAGTGCTCGTGGAGTCTTGAAGCCATTTCTTTGCCATCCATACCCGGCATTATAACGTCTGACAACACCAGATTGATATAACTATGGTGCTCTGCCATGATCGAAAAGCACTCTTCAGGATTTGAAGCGCTCATAACCTTATAACCGAGTTTTTCAAGCATTTGTGAAACAAGATCTCGAACCAGCGTTTCATCTTCAACCACAAGAACAGTTTCATTGCCATAGAGCAAAGGTGGCGGTTGCAGCGCTTCTTCTGCGTGCCGGGAATTTTCAGCATTGGCCTGAGTATCTTGCGGCAGGAGAACCTTAAAGGTACTACCTTTGCCATCTTCAGAATAGAGAAGAATATGACCACCATGCTGTTTGACAATGCCAAAAACAGTCGAGAGGCCAAGGCCGGAGCCCTTTCCCACTTCTTTGGTAGTAAAAAATGGCTCAAAAATCCGCTTCTGGGTCTCCTTGTCAATTCCTGTGCCTGTATCACTTACGGTGAGAACAACGTATGGGCCAGGTTTAACGGCGGAGTGGCCGGCTGCATAGATTTCATCGACAAAAATCGTATCGACGCTAATATCGAGAAGACCGCCACAGGGCATCGAATCCTGGGCATTGATCGAAAGATTCATAAGAACCTGTTCCATCTGGTTGCTGTCGGCTTTTATCAGTGCCTCAGAAGCAACAGAACGCACCACAATTTTGATGTTTTCACGGATGGTGCGCCGCAAAATTCTTTCAAAGCCGTGAATTATCTTTGCCAGATCAATCTGTTTCAGCTCTAAAAGCTGTTTTCGTCCGAAAGCAAGCAGTTGCCGGGTAAGAACCTTAGCCCTGTCAGCCGCTTCAACAATATGGCTGACAAACTTATGATGCTTTCCATCTGCAGGAATTTCGTCGAGCAAAATTTCGGAATACCCTAGAATGGGTGTCAGCAGGTTATTGAAATCATGAGCAATGCCTCCTGCGAGCTGCCCGACGGTCTCCATTTTCTGGGCCTGATAGAGCTGTTGTTCAAGTTTAAGGCGGTTTTCTTCGGCCCTCTGAAGTTCGGTAATGTCAAGAGCAAAAGCCTGAATATGAGATGGTGAGCCATCAGCAAAATTTACCAGCCGACCACCGACAAACAAACAGATTTTCTGGCGATCTTTCTTGAAAACCTGCAGTTCTTTTCGCAGAACCTCACCTCGTTCAATCAGCGTGGCCAGAAACTCCCGGTAGTGAGCAGGATTCACATACAATTGCGAATGAACGTCGGTGATGGCTTTCATGATTTCTTCGGGGGAATCGTAACCAAGAATTCGGGCCATAGAAGGATTTATACTGATAAATTCACCGTTGAGGTTGGTGAGAAAAACCCCTTCGAGCGCACCTTCAAACAGAGTTCGATACTTCACTTCACTTTGTCTGGTCTCAGAAATCAGGTGCCTGATCTTTTGGGTCATATGATTGAAGGTTCTGGCAAGAACACCGGTCTCATCAGCAGATTGAACCGGAGCGAGCGCTTCCAGGTTGCCCTGAGTAATTGAATCGGCAATCTCAGTAATCTCTTTAATTGGTCTGGCAATAGAGCGAGCCAGATAGAAACCGCCAAGCACAGCCAGGAAGGCAGTCAAAATACCAACAAAAAGCATGGTGTCATGCATTCGTTTTCGACCAAGGCTGAGAACCCGGTGATAGTTGTTTAGTTCGTCTTCATAAACGCTGGTGCCGATGACCCAATCCCAGGGGGCAAAGTATGCAAGGCGGGCAATTTTCATGCGCGGCACAGACTCGCCAGGGTTCTGCCAGGGGTATCTCTCAGTATGAAATTCGCCGGGTTTTAAGGCCAAAGCATGGTTTATGATGCTCTGAATGACCATATTACCGTTGCTGTCTTTGCTATCCCAGATATTCTCGCCGTCACGCTCATTACCCTGCGAAATAATGTAACAGCCACGTTCAGCACCTTTACCGCCTATTACATAAACATAGCCGGTTTTTCCAACTCTGGTTTTAACAATAGCCTGCCTGACGCGATCTTCAACATTCTTTTGCTTTACACCAACGTAAAGCATGCCAATCAAATTGCCTGATTCGTCAACAAGCGGATCATATGCGGTAAGATACCAGGTATTAACCACATAAGCCCTGCCAACGAATTTATGCCCACTGAGAATCTGTGACAGAACAGGGTTAGCGGTGCCGTCAGGATTCCTCACAGGAATGTAAGTTCCGAGAGCCTTTTTGCCTTGTGAATCAAGAACGGTCGTTGCGATACGAACCATATCGCCAGCAGCATTCAGGCGTTGAAAAACAGTGACGGTTTCGCCCAAAGTATTGCTTATTTCATCGACAATACCTGATGCGTCTTCAGAGTTCAATTTCTGTGGAATGACCGTTTCGCCTGCAATCATAAGAGGCAGCTCAACAGTCATTGAACTACCCGTAAACTGATTGCGCACAACCCACGAAGACAGGTCATTTCGAAGTTTTATCCTGCCCCTGGCAAAAAGCAGATGCCTGGCAATGGCAAGATTCTGTTCAAGCTGCTGTAGAACTGCTTCATTTTCGGTTGAAACAAGATTAAAAACACCTTCAGTGATGTGATCGAGGTCGGTGGCAATCAACCCATCGACTTCTCTCTGGGCCAGTTTATGGTATTCCTCGCTCAATAAGCCTGCCAGGCTTATCAGCAGCAAAGTAGAAAAAAGTACCGTCATTGCCCCGGCCGCAGCAATTTTTACGCTGAGACTCCAGTTTTTCCAGAGAAATGCTGGCATGAGTCATCCTTAAAACAAGAAGAATTTCAGGTCTCAGACTGAGCAGGCCATCTACGGCCAGGACAGATTACCAGTCGGCAGGGCTTAAAATCTTTTGTCAAACAGTCGGCAAAACATTGGACCTCTATTGTGACAAGTACCCTATTTCTGCATTCAGAATAAAGCTCGGAAAGCAAACTTGCAATAATGTAAAATTTCCAGAAGCCTTCTTGTGATTTTTTTCACTTAATGCTATAATAATTATGAAGATGATTGTGATTTTTTTCACCACTAATAATTTGATTTACCAGGTGTGTAGTTATGCAGAACTGAAGACTCGAGCCAATTTTGACCACAGGAAAGCAATAAGCAAGCGATTTGATACTGACGCAAACTTTGAAATGCAAAGGTAGACGGAGGCGGGTATGAACGATCAAAACTCTTACGACACCGGGGCTCACCACAAAATCATCATGTGCATGGGCAGCGCCTGCTTTACGCGCGGCAACAAACGTAGCGTCGAAATAGTCAAAGAATATCTCGAAAATCATGGCCTTGCAGCTGAGGTGGTTTTTCGTGGCTGCCTTTGCTCGAATCGCTGCAAAGCAGCTCCAGTAATAATTATCGATGAGCATCCCTTTGAAAAAGTGTTGCCCCAGGCGGTCACTGAACTGCTCGATCACGTCTTCAAAGAAGGTAAAAGCAAAAATGAATCAGCTTAAACCAGTTTTTACCCGCAAAGCAGACTGTCGCGACTGCTATAAATGTGTACGCGAATGCCCGGTCAAAGCAATAAAAATAGAAGACAACAGTGCCTGCATCGTTGATGATCTATGCATTCACTGCGGACGTTGTGTGGAAGTCTGCCCGGTTGGGGCTAAAAAGGTTCGCAATGATGTGCCGGCGGTCAGACAGCAGATTGAACTGGGCAAGCAGGTATTTTTGTCGCTTGCTCCTTCATGGCGGGCTGAATTCAGGAACCTGCATGTTTCACAGCTGATCAAAGCACTTCAACAACTGGGCTTTGCTGAGATTTCCGAGACCGCTATCGGAGCACAGATGGTCTCGCAGGCCGTGGCCCTGCTCATCGACTCTTCAAAGCAGCAGTTGTTTCTTTCGACCGCCTGCCCGGCTGTCGTTGATCT
Organism: Candidatus Rifleibacteriota bacterium; assembly: GCA_028691595.1. Lineage (GTDB taxonomy): Bacteria > Muiribacteriota > Ozemobacteria > Ozemobacterales > Ozemobacteraceae > Rifleibacterium. Next base: position 17,782 of record JAQUZA010000007.1, on the reverse strand, counting down.
TATCTGCAAGTATTACCCCGATTATGTCAGGTTTCTGACTCCGGTTGTTTCGCCCCTTATCGCACATACCCGTTACCTCAAATCTCTGACGGGCGAAAACATCAGTGTTGCTTTTGCCGGCCCCTGTATCGCCAAAAAAGTCGAAGCAGAGCATTTTCATGAAACTCTCGCCGGAGCGCTGACTTTTGAAAACCTGCAGGAATGGTTCAGCGATGCCAAAGTTGACCCATTTAAAATTCCCGTTACTGCCGACATTAACTTTTTTCCGGGTCCGGCTTCCGAAGGCGGGCTTTACCCAATCGATGGCGGCATGATCAGCGGCATAAAATCACGCCTGCAAAAAACCGACGTAGAATTTATGTGTTTTTCCGGGATTGACAGCATTACGGCTGCCTTACGTGAACTTGATCATATTCCTGCCGGCCGGCAGATATTTGTCGAACTTCTTGCCTGCAACGGTGGTTGCATTAATGGCCCGGTAATGAAACGTCGTGAAGCTACGATTCTCAAACGCGACAGCATATTCAGCCATGTTGATCGGATATGTCGGCAGGGCGACCAGATCGGCAACCTGGATGTTGCAGCAAAATTCAGCATCGCCAGCTTTCAGAATAAAAAACACACTGAGAATGCCATCAGAACGGCCCTGCAGCGTGTTGGCAAAACCAGTTCACGTGATGAACTCAACTGTGGCAGTTGCGGTTATGATTCGTGCCGCGACTTTGCTGAAGCCCTGCTTGATGGCAAAGCAATGGAAAACATGTGCGTTTCATATATGCGCAAACTGGCCAGTAAGAAGGCTAACGCTCTGATAAAAGCCATGCCTGCCGGCGTAGTAATAGCCGATGCCGGCCTGCGCATCATCGAATGCAACCGCCGCTTTGCCAGCATTTTCGGTTCTGACATGGAAATGGTCTTCGATGCATCACCTGGAATGGAAGGAGCTCAGCTGAACAAAATTGTGCCTTTCCACAAAGTTTTCCGCAATGTTCTGGTAACTGGTGAAGACTGGGTAGATCATGATATCGGCTATAAAGATCACCTGCTCAACATCTCGGTCTTTTCGATTGAAAAAGGGCAGGTTATCGGGGCGGTGATTCAAGATATCCGGGTGCCGCATGTTCGCCGCGATCAGGTGGTGAAAAGGGTTGAAGAAGTTATCAGGCTCAATCTGGAAACTGTCCAGAAAATCGCTTATCTGCTTGGAGAAAATGCTTCTGAGACAGAACTGCGTCTTAACAATGTGTTAGAAGCCTTTGGCAGTGAACCGGAGGAAATCAATGGAATTTCCGAAAATTATGAATAATTGCTGTGTCGAAGTTGATTATCGCCAGAAAAACTGCGGTAAGCAGCGGATTGGTGGCGATGTTTTCCTTTCGCGCAAGCTGAAGGAACAGCGGCGGGTTATTTCGGTTCTGTCAGATGGTCTGGGCAGTGGCGTAAAAGCCGGAGTGCTGGCTACTCTGACCTCGGTTATGGGTCTGAACTACATGAACAGTTTTCGTGACCCGGCCAAAGCGGCCCGCAGCATAATGGACACCCTGCCTGTATGTTCTGAACGCCATATCAGCTACAGCACTTTTTCGCTTGTTGATGTAGACTTCGAGAACGAAGTCCGCATCGTTGAATATGACAATCCTCCGGTGCTTGTCGCTCGCGGGGCTGATATAATTGGTCTGGGGCGTTTGCAGGTACAGGTGACCAGAACTGACAAGGAACCGGTAGCGATCTCTGTTGCCGATTTTCAGGCTCAGCCGGGCGACCGCATCATTATGATTTCTGATGGTGTAAGCCAGAGCGGTATTGGCAGCAAACCTCTTCCATTTGGCTGGGGCGTAGAAAAAACCGGGAATTTTATCAAAGAGCAGATTGAAAAAAAGTCAGACATTTCGGCCTGTGAACTTGCCACGGCAATTGTCGAAAAAGCGTGGCTCAACAATGGCGGGCACGCACTTGACGACATAACGTGCGGGGTAATTTATTTCCGGCAACCAAGACAATTGCTGATCATGACCGGGCCACCCTATGACCAGAAGAAAGACCGATTGCTTGCAGAGCTGGTCAACAGTTTTCCCGGGCGCAAAATTATCTGTGGCGGCACAACCGCAAATATCGTCGCCCGCGAAACCGGTCGTGAAGTTCATGTTATGCTTGGTAAGATAGACCCTGACCTGCCCCCCGATTCGATAATGGATGGCATCGATCTGATTACCGAGGGTATTCTTACTGTCGGGCGGGTGGCCAGATATCTTGAAGACCGTCGAACCCCCGAAACGCTTAATCTCAACCCGGCTACAAAAATTTTCCGAATGCTTCTCAACAGCGATATAATTAATTTTGTGGTCGGAACCCGGATTAACGAGTTTCACCAGGACCCGAACATGCCCGTCGAACTTGAAATTCGACGCAATGTCATCAAGAAGATTGCCGCATTGCTGGAAGACGCGTATCTCAAAGAAACCAGTATTCAATACATCTAGACGGAGTCAAAAAATGAGCAAAAAGTTCAAAATCACCATCTGTTCAGGAACAGCATGCTATGTGATGGGCGGAGCCCAGCTGATGATGCTCGAAGATTTAATTCCTGCCGAGTTCAGAGATCAGGTTGAAATAGTCGGCTCAAACTGCCTGCAAGCATGCCGTGACAGCAGTAATGGGCAGCCTCCGTTTGTCAGAATCAACGACTATCTGATGGAATCTGCTTCAATTGCCAGAATCGTTGATTATCTTCGCAAGCATTGATCAGCAGCAAAGGAAACTCGTTATGACATTCATAAACAATGCCGCAATAATAAAACGCCAGCTGATGGTCAGACTGGCAAGAATGATGTTTGCCGGCACGCTCGGCACCCAGATAGATCATATTCCGTTACAACAGGCTCCCCGCGAGTCACAATCGGTTCGCTGCTGCATTCATCATGATCGGGCCGTATTGCGCTACCGTCTAAAAGCGCTGCTTGGCTTTGCCATCGAAAATGAAACGACCGAAGACGAGATACGCAGCCTGGCAAGTTACGTTACTGAAGCTGAACAAAAGGGTGACAGCCGGTTTGGCGACCAGATTCTTACGGTGATTGACGAAGCCTGCAGCGCGTGTGTGCGAGCCAACTACCGGGTTACCAATGCCTGCCGTGGCTGTGTTGCCAGACAATGCATCATGAATTGCCCCAAACAGGCCATTCACATCGAGAACGGCCGGGCAGTTATCGACGAGAAAATTTGCATAAGTTGCGGAATTTGTGCCAAGGCCTGCCCCTACCATTCAATCATTTTTCAGCCAATACCCTGCGAAGAAGCTTGCCCGGTCAATGCCATTACCCAGGATGAGCGTGGCAAAGAAAAAATTGACGAAACAAAGTGCATTCACTGTGGTCGTTGTCTGCAGGCCTGCCCTTTTGGCGCAATCATGGAGCGCTCAGAGATGTTCGATATTCTCAGAGCGGTTCTTAACCCAGCAAAAACTACGGTAGCTATGGTTGCTCCAGCGATTGTCGGCCAGTTCAACACTGATCTTGGCAAGGTGGTAACCGCTCTCAAAAAACTCGGCTTCGATCATGTGGTCGAGGTAGCTTATGGTGCCGACCTTACCGCTGCCAGAGAAGCAGGCGAGTTTGTTGAACGGGTCGAACACGGCAGCACCTGCATGACTTCTTCGTGTTGCCCGGCCTATGTTGAGGCTGTTAATAAACACATTGCCGGCATAAAGCCGATGGTTTCAGATACTCCCAGCCCGATGCAGCTTACCGGCGACTGGGTCGGTCAGCAATGGCCTGGAGCCAGGCGCGTGTTTATCGGCCCGTGTGTTGCCAAGCGGGCAGAAGCACGTGCCAGCAGAAACGTCGAAAATGTTCTGACCTTTGAAGAACTTGGTTCGATACTTGTCGCCGCCAATATCGATGTCATGGAATGTGAGACATCCTCACCCGATCAGGCTGCCAGTTCAACCGGGCGCAGATTCGCCATCGCAGGCGGAGTTGCCGCTGCAGTAATCACCGCTGCGGCTGAAAAGGGTGTTAAAGCAGAAGAGAAACTCTTCAATGGTCTTGATAAGAAAGCCTTCGCAACGTTGAAATCACTCGATAAAATAATTAAAAACACGACTTTTATTGAAGTAATGACCTGTGAAGGTGGCTGCATGCACGGGCCCGGAGTTATCAGTAACCCGGTTGTGGCAAGACGCTTCCTGGAAAAAATGCTAAAGGATCAGCAATAATGGAAACAACAGCAAACAATATCAGCCCGGTTGTCTTCACCAACAAAGCTCAATGCCGCGACTGTTACCGCTGTCTGCGTCAGTGCCCGGTCAAGGCAATTCGCATGATCAACGGCCAGGCAAGCGTTGACCCCGAAAGATGTATCGCCTGCGGCACCTGTATAAAAGAGTGTCCTCAGGGTGCCAAACAATATCGCAACGACATCGAGAAGGCTGTAAGACTGCTCAAAGAGGAGTCTCCGGTAGCTGTTAGTCTTGCCCCCTCCTTCGCGGCATTTTTCACCGAATCAGAAAGGCTACGTCTGCCTTCGGCCCTGCGAAAACTTGGTTTTTCACACATCGCCGAGACATCAGTCGGTGCCTATCCGGTTGCCATGGCCAGCCTTAAAAATAAATTCTCAGACAAAAGTTCAATATGCACTGCCTGCCCCGCCGCCGTCAGCTATATCAGAAAGTATGTTTCTGAACTGACCGAAAACCTGCTTCCGGTTGCCTCACCCATGCTTGCACATGCTGCAATTATCAGAAACAAGCTGGGCGAAGGGGCAAAAGTTGTATTCATAGGGCCGTGTATTGCAAAAAAGCAGGAAGCCGATACCAGCAGCGGCCCTCAGAAGGTTGATTGCGCCCTCACCTTCAAAGAGCTTGAAGAATGGTTCGAACGCGAAAACATTAGACTCGACCGCCTTGAAGAAAGTCATTTTGACGATCAGCCGGCTGGCCAGGCAAGGTTTTTTCCACTACCGGGGGGATTGACCCGCACGGCAGAAATTGGCTCAGACAGTCTGGCCGCAGACATAGTTGCAATCAGCGGTCATGACGAATTTCGAAAAATTCTCGCCACTGTTAAATCAACACGCGCCAGGCTTTTTATTGAACCGCTGTTCTGCTCGCAAGGCTGTGCTAATGGCCCTGGCGCACCTGAAAATTACAACCTTTTCAAAAACAGACACGAAATAATCGACTACGCTGAAACCCACAAGGGGCTTGCGCAGGCACTTTCCTCAACCGATACGGCTGTTAACGCTGTTTATTCACCCGAAACGATCGATGCAAAAGAAACCCCGGTCAGCGAAGAAGAGATAAACAGAGTTCTCGCTGCAACCGGCAAAACGAGCAAAGCCGATGAACTGAACTGCGGAGCCTGTGGTTACAATTCCTGCCGCGATAAAGCCATAGCTGTAATAAAAGGCTTTGCCGAGATTGACATGTGTATTCCCTATATGCGTCGGCTTGCCGAGCAGCGTACAGACCGGATCATCGAAACCAGCCCCAATGGTATCGTCATGCTTGACGATAAACTGGCCATTATCAGTATGAACCCGGCTTTCAGAAAAATGTTTCTTTGCTCTGAAGCGGTTCTTGGCAAGCACATCTCTTACCTGATCGACCCCGAGGCTTTTGAAAAAGTGCTGACCGGCAGCGAAAATCTCATCGAGCAGACGGTTAAATACTCACGCTACAATCTGATCGCTCATCAGATAATTTATCAACTCGAAGTCGAGAACCAGCTGGTGGGAATTTTTGTCAACATTACCGGCAGCAGACAGAGTATTGCAGAGCTTGCAAGAATAAGGTCAAAAACGGTGCAGCAGGCTCGCGAAATGCTCGAACACCAGGTAAGCATGGCGCAGCAGATGGCAAAATACCTCGGTGAAAGCACTGCTCAGGGTGAAAGTCTCATTGAAAATCTGCTTAAACTCACAGAGGACGAAAGCGAAGACAAAAATCGCAGAAAGGGCCCGGAATGGGATATCTTCACGTCGAAATAGATATAGCTCAGACTGCCAAAAAAGATAGTGGCATCTGCGGTGACGCAGTCAGGTCGTTTCGCACCCCTGAAGCCACGGTTGTTTTGCTCGTCGATGGCATCGGTTCAGGGATCAAAGCCAATATTTATGCAAATATGGCCTGTTCAAGACTCGAAAAGCTACTTGAATCGGGGTTTTCTTTGCGCAAAGCCTTTTCTTCGCTGGTTAAAACCATGCACGAATCGAGAGGCAGTGATATGCCTTACTCAGTGTTCACTATTGTCAGAATTTTGAATAATGGCGAAGCAACAATTCTAAGCTACGAAATGCCCGAGGCCATTTTTGTGGGTCGCCATTCTGCCTCGGTTCTGCAACGCCGCAATTTTACCCTTGAACGCGAAGTTATAAGCGAAAGCAACCTTTTTCTTGAGTCTGGAGAAGGCCTGGTGCTTTTTTCTGATGGCATAACCCTTGCCGGAATCGGCGGTAAAACCAGACAAGGCTGGAATCCTGTTGAAATATGCCGATTTGTAAACGACAAACTCGCAGCAGGTGAAAGAAAAAAAATTCATCAGAAAATCCATCGACATGCCATCGATTTATGGGGTCACCCATGCGGTGACGATTGCACTGTTTTGAGTGTTTTCTGCCGCCCCGGAAAAGTCGCGAACATTTTAACCGGACCACCCTCATCACCTGTCGATGACCAGAAAATAATCTCATGCTTTCTGGCTCTGCCCGGCCTTAAAATTGTCTGTGGAGCAACTACAGCTCAGATAGTCGCCCGCCACCTGGGTGTAGAAATGACTATTAACGCAGAAGATACCAGCATGATCTCGCCTCCGGGTTACAGTATCAAAGGCATAGATCTGGTCACCGAAGGGGCTGTAACCCTCAACCAGCTATATAACATTCTCGATGCCGACCCGAATTTTTTAGATCCTGATTCGGCGGTAACACGCCTTTTCGATGCCATAATCGATGCCGATCGCATCAATTTCATGGTCGGCATGACCCTGAATATCGGCCATACTGATATCGCTTTCCGCCAACAGGGCATAATTCCCCGCATAAAAATAGTCGAACTGCTTGCCGAAAAACTCACCAGCGAAGGCCGCCTCATCGACATCAAAAAAGTTTAAGCCCTGCCACTCCCGGAAAACAAAAACTTCTGTTATGATTAACCGGTATAATTGGTATTGAAGTATCTTTTCTCGGTTGAAGTTATGTACCCGGGGGTTAATATGAAAAAGACGATCTTGAGCCTGATTCTCATAGCCTTTTTATGTCCTCTGTCAGTTGCCGGAATGGGGATCGATGCCGACAGCAGCAATCCTTTCAATATTGAAAAGGTAAATATCCCCACAAGCGCAGCGGTAAAAGGCTCGGCAGCCGGCTCATCAGCGTCGGTGGCAGCGGGTTCAACCGAGTTTAAAACCGAAACAATCGGCTACGTCAATGTTAACACCCGACTGAACGTTCGCACCTCTCCCTGGGGCAAAATCATCGGCAAGCTGTATGACGGCGATAAGCTGAAAATAGTTGCACGCGAAGGCGACTGGCTGAAAATTCACTACAACGGTGGTTATGCCTACGTACATAGCAATTACGTTGAAATAGGCCAGGAAAGAGTAAGTTCTGCCGGTACCAGCAATTCAGGCACCAACCCAACAGCCGGTGTTCCAGACGGCTCTCTTGACCCATCGAGATTTGGCTATGACAGCAAGCGTTTCGGGGCAGTCTTTGACATCGTCGAAAAATTCTGTTCAAGCAACAAGGCTTATGTCTTTGGTGCCGCTCACACCAGGAATTCAGGTTACAGCGAGAAGTCAGACTGTTCTGGTTTTGTCGGCCAATTTATCCAGAAGATGGCGGCAGCTTCGGGTATCCCTCCGGTTTTTCCTGCCAACAGCTGGTATCCGTCAAGCCAGATTTACAAAAACCAGTATACCAACAAGGTTACCTCAACCTTCCCACCGCCGAATCCGCGCGATTCTATTAAACCGGGCGACGTATTCGTGATGAACCCGGGCAGCAGCGGCATCGGCCATGTTGGTCTGTTCATGGGCTATACCTCATCGGGTCAGCCGATCATCGCCCATTCAACACCAACCCGCGTGCAGAGCGGCACACGCATTGCCGGTAAGGTTGGCTATTCGGGCGTGCGCATCGAAGTTCTGCCTTCGCGCTACAAATCGCGCTGGGCCGGTGTTTATCGCATTAAAAACATGGACACCATGCTCAACAAACTTTCAGGCTCATAAAACCAGCCCCAGATCATGACCAGACAAACAAAACTTACTGCGTTGCTGTTTTCTGTAATATTACTAGCATTGCCATTGTTTGCTGATACCGAGCTTGTAAAGCTTGATAATACCGAATTCAGCCCCTGGCTGTCGATCGCCCGGGGCGAAGATGTTACCCAGTTACTCTGGCTGTCAGAGCCAGGTGGAGGGGTTCTTGACGGGCCATTTCAGGGGCCAATGGCTTTTGTAACTGATCGCAACGGTAATCTCTGGGCCGGCGATACCTTGAATGCCCGCATCACTGCTTTTACCCCCAAAGGCCGGCCCATAAAGGTAATTGACCTGATAAAAAAAGCTAAGCAGGCCGGTCTGGCCAGCGACCCGGTTTTGGCTGATCTGGTGCCAGGCATCCCCGGCAAGCTTCTGGTAGCTGATGTTGCCAACAACGCTATTCTTGAAATCGATCTTCGCAATGCCCCCCCCAGAGCTTTTCGTTCATCGGCATCAGGCAGTGGCTCATGGCTGCAGATCAATCAACTGCACAGCGATCAGCAAGGCAATATATTTATCGAAGATGTCGCCTCACGGCGCACTATAATATTAAACCGTGATGGCAAACCATTTTCGCAGATACTCGATGGCCTCCTCGGAATCGCCGTTTCACGCAGCAGCCGGGTTGCGGTTCTAGCAGCCGACGAGAAGCTTCCAGGTATATGGCAGATTCTGACCGCAGAAAAGCCGGGCAAGAAACTGCAATCGCTCGCTTTTTTGCGTGATGACGAGCCAATTATCTGGGCAGGACTGCAGGGGTACGATGCGTTGAACCGTCTGCACGCTATTTATGATACGACTTCATCCCGGTTTTACGTCTCAATTGCCGAAGATGGAACAATCGTCAGAAAGCTTCAAACCGCTCATACCGACCCGGGCTATGATTTAACCAGACCCGACTGGCTCGATGCCAACGGCAACCTGTATTCGGTCACGATTTCTTCTGACCACCTCAAGGTTCTTACCCTGAAATAGGCCTTAATTCTGCCCTGGCAACCTCATAGACCTTTGGCAGATTTTTCTTGCACCACGGCTTCGTTTGCGCTAATCTCTGCGGTCATGGGCAAGAAAAAACTTATCAGATTCAAAGCTAACGCCACTTTTCCGCGGCTGTTTGAGCCTCCGGCTCTTGAACTGCTCGTCAAAGACCATCACCTCAAAGGGAAATGGGCCCAGGACTTTTTTGGTAATGACAACCGCCTGACCCTTGAGCTCGGCTGCGGGCGGGGCGAATACACAATCGGCATGGCGCGGTTGTTTCCGGCACAGAATTTTATTGGCGTCGACATCAAGGGTTCGCGGCTGTTTTTCGGGGTCACTGCCGTCCAGAATGAGAAGATCAGTAATGCCTGCTTTGTCAGAAGCCAGATCGAGCTGATCAATAAAATTTTTGCCCGCGAGGTCAGCGAAATCTGGGTCACATTTCCTGACCCATACCCACACCGGGCGCACCGTCGCCTGACTTCGCCAGCGTTTTTAAACCGGTATGTCAACGTTCTCAACGCCACCGGAACCATCTGTCTCAAAACAGACGACCATAACCTCTACAGTTTTACCCGCACCATTGCTGTCGAAAACGGGCTCGAAATAATCGATGACACTGACGACCTCTATAATTCACCCCTCCAGCTTGCAATGCCACAGATTCAGACAGCCTATGAAAAAAGATTCCTCGATGAAGGCAAAAAAATCTGTTTTCTGCGCTTCAGACTCGACCGGGAAGTCATGCCCCTGCCCAAAAAACGTCAGGCACCTGCCAAAGAATAATTGTTAGTCAGATAAAACACGAACCGGCCATACGATATTTAATAGAAAAAATCGGATAAAATACGATATTTCGGAGGCCGAGCCAACTGCACCTCATTGTAACCCGCCTTAATTGCCACTTTTTTAGAATCATTTGAACTGGCACGATAAATGCTACTAATTTAGTAGTGTTGATTCCTCTGAATGAAATCGATCAACAGTTAACCATCAAGGAGTAAGCCTATGAGATGAAAAGAGGGTTCACGGTATGTGTCCCTCTGAGCACTCTGGTTTTTTCATGCAACAACCTCTCTCTCTGATTCTAAACCCCTTAAACGGCCCGATTAATGTCGAGCCGTTTTTTCTTGCCAGTTTTCTCGAAACTTTTGCACCATGTGCCTGCAGTAGCGGCATGAATTTCTGCCAGTAATTTTGAACAGGTTTTAAGCCCTGGGATCGATCAGGTACAGGTCTTGCTATTTGAAAGCAACCTATCTTAACCATCTTCGCAATTGGTTAGGTATCGCCGCAAGGCGATCTGGTCTGTTGATGCTTTGGCAAAAGCAGACCAGAGATCTCTCCCCCGGGGTCGCCCCTAATCAGGCCGACCCCTTTTTTTGTTGTTAACAGATCTTTAAACCTTAAAATTTCGAGCCACCGACCCCGGAACAGAGATCAAACGAAAATTATGCAAAAAAACAGGGCTGCCCGTCAGAAGGCAGCCCTGCTGTCAAACAAAATTCAGATCAGCGTTTTGGCACCAGCACCCCGGTAACTTTGCGGTCTTCGGTGGTAACAACGCTAATACTTGTTCCAGCCGGCACTTCGACTTCGCCACCTTTGATGAAAGCACCGCCGGCAAGACCGATGGGGCCGAGCACCAGATAACCAAGGGTTGAAGCACCGGCCGCCATACCAATTTTTCGCTTGTCGAACTTTTCGCCGGCATCTTCAATTTTAATGGGCAGCAATGAAGCGTCCATACTTTCGATATTTCTTACATCCAGGTTCACATAGCCGGTTCTGCCGAAGCGGCCGCCGCGTCTGACACTTTTAACTTCGGCACTGACGATGCCACCGTTGGTCATGACGAGAATGTTGTTGTCGATAAAAAGATCATGAGCGATAACCATGGGAATTCGATCACCCTTGTTGGCATTGCGGCTCGAAATGTCTTTTTTAAGGCGCAGCTTGATTTCGGTGCCGGCGGGAATGGTTACAGTGTGCAGTGAAATAAGGCCTCTCTCGATGGTGAGGTGTACGAGTTGTTCAAGTCTGAAAGCAAGGGGTTCCATTGAAACATTGCCTATGACCTGCTTATCGATTTCTGCGAGTCTCGATTCAAGGTTGCCTTCGCCGGTCTTGTTAAAAAGCTTCCATTCAAGAAAACTCAGCTTCATATCGAGTGACAGGTTGCTTGAAGTTCCCTTAAAAATGAAGTCATGCAGGTAGCGCGATTTTTCGGAATCAGTCTGCCCGGTTGCCCGGCCAAAAAGGTCTTCTTCAATCTGCCTGAGTCTGTCGGGCATTGCTGCGTTTTGTTCGTCACCATAAACATATCTTTCAATGCGACTGACACGTTTCTCGATGTCGCGATCGATTTCGGCGGCGTTAATTGCAATGCTCATGCAGCATAAAAGCAGGGTAACGGCCAGAATGCGTTTAAAAATCATGGTTTTGCCTCCTGTTTTCTTGGGGAATCTGCCGATTCTTCGGATTTTTTTCTGATTTGTGCAGTCGGCCCATTTTTCGTGGCCTTTCAGGGTCATAAACTATCACAATTTCTCGCTCTCGCAAAGGTGTTCTGACCATATCACGGCAGAAACCGGCAAAAACGTTGAGATCTGACTGTTCAACGGTAATATCACGGCAATAAAGCTCATCGACATAAGCTGCGAGAGTAAACGTATCTTCTTCTGCAAGCCCGGCCCGGGCGGCTTTGATATCGGTCATGAAACGCACCGCCGGGCGACTGAATCTAGCGGCCTGTGGAATCATCGACTCCTGAAAAATCAGCATACCGGAAGCATCGAAAAATCTAGGAAACAGCGATGGTTCAAAATAGAAGCGCCGGGCATCGATGATAACCCGACTAAATGCGGGGGGTTCAGCTTTTTCGTCAACTTTTACTCCTGCTGTCCAGGAAGCCAGAAAGCTGGTGGGCTGTGCCGGTTGTGGCCGCAAAGCCGCGAGATACAGTGCCGAACGCAGGCTCAGTTTACCCGTCAACGGCACATCAACACGGCAGCGCACGATTCCAGAAACATCGGGCTGAAAAAAGGTCTTGGGTGCCGAGAGCAGTACCAGCCCCAGACGTTCTTTGAGGGCGGCATTTGCCTGAAGAACATGGCTTACCTGCCTGCCTTCCATCATTGGCAGATCGAGAATTTTCACATAGGCGTGATGCAGGGCATCCATCCAGGCCCGTGACCGTTCCTCGTCATAAGAAGATTCGCTTTCCCAGGGTGTGCCTGCGAGGCCAAAAACCTCAAGTTTCTGCTGCAGAAAAACCCCTGAATCGACAAAATTCTCCGCCCGCAAAGCGCAGGCGGAGAAGATGCATACAATAATGAGAATGGCCCTGGCCATAGGTTTCATAAGACTTTGTCTCCTGTCAGTCAAAGGTCACGTGTGCTCCAACATGGTGCTCACTGACGACATCGCCGTCATAGTAAGAGTAATCAACCCTGATGTGGGGCAGCACGTTCATGCCAAAACCCAGGGTCAAAGTGCCATTAAGAGCACCTATACGCATGGTCAGGTCGTTTTCGATAAATTTCTTTTCTACGCCGACGCGATATTGCTGATCGTTTGCCCTGGCGGTATTGGTAAGGTTGATAGCATCGGCAGCAATCGTGGTGCCCTTGGTAACCTTATAGGCAGTGCCCAGGTTCAGGCTGACACCATCTGTTGAATCGTTTGAGCCACTGACGCTTTCGACCAGGTTGTCAACGGTCAGACCGCCTGTAAGACGATCATTGTAATGATACATCAAGCCAACGCCGAGCGAGAAGATATCTCTTTTGCTGTGCTGCATAAGGCTTTTAATATAGCGGTCGACATTCAGCATTCTGAGTTTGATACCGCCATAAAGCTGTTCACGGGCCAGCATGCGTCTGGCAATCGGAAACCTGGTGCCAAATGCCAGCTGCAGGTCTTTAACTTCGCGTCTGACCCCCTGGTATTCTCCACCGACGAGATTACCGAATTCGATCGAACGGTTATCTTCGGTATAAGAAACACCGTAACTGTATTTTGGCCGGCGTGCAATCGGTTCTTCAAGAATGTTGTGTTCAAGATAATCGGTGATCGAAAACTTGCTTTCAACATTGTCTTCGTAGATGTGCCCGGTGAATGCCAGGCTTGTCCAGTCATAAATATCGCGTTCATTAACTTTGGCCTGAATCGATGCCTCGCGACCCTGAATCTGGCTCAGACCGGCCGGATTATAAAAGGTAGCCGATTCGTCATCTGACAAACCGATGAAAGCACCGCCCATGCCTCTTGAGCGCACCGATTGCGCGAATGCACCGGTCGTCGAAGCGACAAAAAACATGGCGAGCAATAGCAGTATACCTGCCATTCTGGGGGATTTCTGCCGGTTCATCTGCGAGGCCTCCTTGAGCAAACTTATTCTGATGCTTTTAATCTTAATCGTCATTAGTTCGGTAAAATCTGAGTAAGCAATGTATCTTTTCGTAATTTGAGTGTTCATTTTGGTTTTTTGACTGGAATAAAGCCATCTGGAGCCTTTGGCATTGGCTTGAAACCGCTTTCGGATGTCTGTGGTTTGAGGGGAACAAAGCCGGAAGTGCTCTGGGAATTTTTGGGTGCGATTTTGACAGGAGTTTTGCCAACCGGCTGTGCTGAAGCATTACCAGTTTGCTTTACTACTGGTGGGGGGCTTGCGAGCAAATCAGAGCTATCACCGGGAGAAACCCTTATAACCGGCTGTGTCGATTGAACTGGCTGCGCCTGTTTAACGGCCGGCGAAGAGCTCTGCTGTTCTGTTGGAATCTGGCGATTGATCGCTGCCATTGCCGGGCTCTGGCGCAAACCGCCCTTGTAAACGAAAGGAACTTCTGCGTAGGTAATATTTTCACGGTATGGCTCAGAGCGATAATCGCGAAGAATAGCGTATTGATCGTCTCCTTCAGGGACAATCATATCGATGGTTGGTGAATCGCCGTAAGTATCGTGGCCGCCACCGAAATCATCAAAACTGGCGAACGCTCTAACGTCACGGTTTAAAAGCCTGTTTGGCGAGACTATTTTCTGATAACCCATTGCCAGGCACTGGTAACCAGACTTTTCAGAGATACGTGGCAGTTTAAGCTTTGAAATTTTTATAATCACCTTATCGCGCTGAACTTTGACATAATCGGGATAAATGATGTCGTCAATCTGATTCTGAAATTCGAGTTCATCGGTTTTGTCGCGCAGAATATCGTAAAGTTCATATTCACCAAGCGGTGAAACCATTACTACCTTTTCCCAGCCCATGTTATCGGCAAAAAGAAGATCTCGCCCCGGCAGAGCCTGCTTATAACCTGATTCGGCGATACCATCGATATCGATATATATATCCCAGAGGTTGGCCACGAAGCCCTGATTTTCGCTTCTGGCAGTATTTGGCCATTCGCGCATGATGTAATTGCGCATCTGAATTTCAAAAACCACGACCTGGCCTTCTTCATAAACGGTAAAGCGTTTGATATCAAAAGTGCCACGGCGCATGCGTTTGTCGCTCGGGTAGAGGTAATAACCCGGGCCTTTGTCGTCGCCGACCGGGTCGGTAACATCGAGCCACGACCCTGTTTCATAGTAGTAGTTAACCGGCTCGGCGGCGGCATCAACGACTGCGATGAAAAGCATAACAGCGCAGCAGGCAAGAATATGCAGCAATCTGGCAGCTGGTGTTTTCATCACTTCACCTTGATGATCGAATATGATGAGTCACCTGATTCCTGGTATGGGTCTTTAACCTGGTTGGTGGCAGTGATGTTGAAGGCGTATTTCTGGTAAGCATTCGAAGTATTGACACCGGTGAACATTCTTGTATAAACACCGTCACCAGCTACTTCGTCACCGTTGGTGGCATCGTCATAAAGCTTCTGCGGCTGCCAGTTGGTGAAATCACCGACAACGGTCGGGTTAACCACTTCAGAGAAATCTGAAGCAATCAGAATAATCTTGATTTCGCCGCTCTTCTTCGAAGAAATTGTGGTGGTGGGCACCTCAAGCAGGGTAACCGTAGAAAGGTCAACCGGTATGGCTCTGGCATGGAAATTCTCACTTCTGAACACCAGATATTCGCGGCCATTGCCTTCCATGGCGAAGCTGTAGGCACCATCACTGTCGAGCTGCATCGATCTTGAGCCCTTTCTGGTCGCCAGAGTGACTTCAGAGTAGTTCACACCGACCAGGTCGCTGGTAACCTTACCCCGGGCAAGCTTGACCGTAGATTCGGGAATATAGATAGTCGAGTTAGAGTTGATTTCACCTTCGCGGTGCGGATCTTTTTCTGATTTGATGGTGTCATCACCGACATTGTAATCCAGTGAATACTGCTGGTATCCGGTCTTGAGATTACTCAGGCGCAGGGTAAAAATGCCATCGTCGGCAAGGGCATCGCCATGAGTACCGTCATCGAACATTTGTTCTGTTGCCGAGTTCCAGAGGGGAGTGATCGACTTGATCATAAAGCCGGTTGCGTCCGGGAAATCAACGATAGATGCCAACCAGACGGCTTCTCCAACCATTTTTTCGTTGAGAGTTATATCTGGAGCGGTTACCGTCTGTTCACCAAACGCGTCCACCCAGGCAAAATTGACATCAAAATCCCGACCACGGGCAATTAGAAGAAATCGGCCGCTTTTTCTGAATTCGATTGTATACTGGCCCTTGTCATCGACGTATGAGTAAAGGGATTTGTCGCCGGCAACCGTAATCTTGACACCGGTCGAAATCTTTCCCGATGGCACCACGACCTTGCCGGTAACTGTGGCAACCGGAATCACCAGCGATTCCTGAATACAGCCGGTTGAAACCAGAGCAATCAGCGTCAGAAAAAGCGCCATTATTCTATTTTTCATGTCTGCCAGTCCTAGAAATTTGATTTTGCCTCGAAGATAAACATCTTCTGTGTATGTATATCTTTATAATCTCTGCCGTTATCGGTGCTGGAAACAGCCCAGCGCCATTCAGAGGGGTAATCGTAACCAAACTTGAGCGAGATGGTCGCGTCTTTATTGACACTGTAGATAAGCTCACCATAGATATTTTCGCGATCGATTGAATCGGTCATGCCATCTTTGAAGTCGATAATGGCACGCGAATAAAAGGCCCTGCCTCTGAACTTGTCGGTAAAGTTCTTTTTAAGTTCGGCAAGAATGGCATTGGCAAGACTTGACTTGCTGCCATCTTCGCTATTCACGTAATCTACATGCTGAACACCGCCGGTGAAACTGGTTGTCGAGGTAAGGTTGTAGGCTGCCTCACCAATATAGTCGACGCGGGTATCTTCTTTGGGGGAATTAACCCAGCCAACCTGATGTTCAACACTGCCCTTGGCAAAAACGCGCGGGTTGATATCGGCATTTATTTCGAAATAGCCGGTGCGCTCGTTGTATTCATAGGTTTGACCATCTTTATCAAAGGTATCGTCAGGGTCACCGAGCACATACATCTTGCCCTTCGAACTGACCGAATCACTCAACTTGAGGCTGAGCTCAACAGCATTCGAGATCCAGCCCTGCTCATCTTCGCGGGCATCCCATTTCTGTACGAAGTCGTATTTGAGGGTGGTATTGTCAGTAAAATCTGAAAGCAGCTGAAAAGTGAACTTACGGCCTGAATAGCCATCGGTATCATAAGCCTTGTTGGGGTCGACTTCCCAGGTTTTGGAAAGGTAGGTCGCTTCAACAGAGAGGTTGTTGGCCATGGCCAGGATCTTGTTGCCAAAGTCATAGTTCACCGAGAAGCGGGTCAGTTTTTCCCCTTCAAAATTTGGGCGGCCATAGTTGCTTTCGACATCGAGATTTTTGGGATAACCCTTGTCATCACCAACGTCGTAAGCCCAGATCGGAGCCATCAAGGCTCTGAAGTGCCGGCCAAAATCATAGTGTTTGACTGTGCCTGTAAAACCGCCGTTCTGCACGCTGATATCAAAGCGCGAACCTTCGTCGCCGAGATTACGTTTTTTATTATCAGAGGTATCTGTCAGATAAGCATTCGAAGTGAGAAACTCGGCGGTACCGGTGATTTTGCCGGCCCGGTCAGTTGAATAATTGAGGTCAATACCCCGAACGGTGTTAGAGTTACCGCGGGTTTCGTAGTCAAAAATCTTTTCGGCGTAGGTCGTGCCAACAGAAAAGGTGTCTTCACTGAATTTTTCGGGCAGTTTCCAGACGACACGGCCGGAAATCATGTCGGTCGTATCGCTGTAGCCATTGTTTATATCACTCTTCAGCACCGAACCCTGGTAAGAAACACCGCTTTCTGAACCAGAAACTTCAATGCCCTGGTATGGCTGAACCACTTCGGTATCCTCGGTCAGAAGGTTCATCGGGTTATCGATGCCGGTGGCTGATTCACCCGAAAATACCCTGACCTTCATCGATTTTGCCTTGCTGACAATGTGCAACTTGTTTGAACGCACATAGTTATCGTTCTGAATGTATCTTACATAGTCGTCAACGTTGTCAAAAGGGTTCTGGCCACTGTTGCCGGCGTTATTGAAAACAGCCTGGTTCCAGGTTCGGCCTTTGATGTAG
>JAQUZA010000268.1 GCA_028691595.1 Candidatus Rifleibacteriota bacterium | reverse complement strand
TTCCGATCTATTCAAGGCTATTTTGACTCGCGATGGCGACTACATTATTCCCCTTGAAAAAAGACGTGAAATAGCAGAAAGACTCAGTGCCGATGCTTTTATCAGCCTGCATGTAAATTACAATTCAAAGAAGGCTATCCGCGGAATCGAGATTTATTACGAATCTCCAAAGGGGGCAGTTGGCGAGGCTGAACGCCTTGTTGCTGACACTGAAAATCAGGTAGATTTTGCCGGCACAACTAACAACGTGGCCGCTGTTATTTCCAGAAAGGAAATAATTGAAAAACAGGCTTTTATAATGAACCAAAGCCGACAGCTTGCAGAAAAAGCTGAAACTCAACTTGGTGCCTCGGTGGTTCAGTTGCCTTCCAGAGGGGTTAAGCGAGCAGGCTTCAAAGTATTGCATTCGATGGCAATGCCTTCAATTCTGGTTGAATTTGGCTACGTCTCCAACCTTCAGGATGCTGAGATTCTAAAAAATTATACCGCCAGAACAAGACTGGCACAGGGTCTCTATTTTGGAGTTAGAGATTTTTTGCTGGGGCATGTAGAAGAAGGTCTCGATTCTTCTTATCTTGAATACATTCAGACTGCAGCTGCCCAGAAAGCCAGACAGGCAGCCCTTAAAAAAGCATCAGCAAAAAGCAAAAAATCAACCAGAACAAAAACTGTCAGACCCAGAATCATCAGTTATAAAGTTAAATCTGGTGACACACTGTCGGGCATTGCGGCAAAACATGGTGTTACAGTTGCACAGATAAGCAAACTCAACAAATTTTCGGACAAACATCTTATTAAAACCGGTCAGACAATAAAGATACCTGGCAAATAAAGGAACCTCAGGGTGGAATTTTTCAGTAATTTAAAAATCAAAACCAGACTTTTTTTTACGATGGTACTGGTTTCATTGATCCTGCTCGGCATGACTTTTTTCACTTCCGAAAGAATCAGAAGCGCCGTAAAAAGCCAGATTCCACTGCAGATTCTGACCATTCTCAATTCAGAAGCGGGCAAGATTAATGCTGCAATGAAAGGTCACGAGCAAATCCTGGACTACCTGGCCAGACTGAATTCCACGGTTCAATTTCTTTCCTGGGTGCAACAGGCTCCTGACGAAACACAAATGATCGAGCAATGGAAGCAGGTTCTTCGCTCTCCGATTGAAGGACTTCTTGCCCGCAATGAAAACATCACGGCAAACGACGTATTCGACATTTCCATACTCGACTACGAAGGAAACACAATGTTCAGGCTTCTTACCAACGGGAAAGAACCCGGAGAAGACGAACCACCATACGAAAAATTCATCAACGGCAAAATGAAGGATACACTTGAAACCGAAGGAATCTTTCGCAGCCAGGTTTTTTATCAGCAAAATAACGAAGAATACAAAGAACGCGTGATTTTTCTTTTCAAGCCCGTAATCTCACAAAGAAAGAAGCTTGGCATCGTTGTCATCGGAATCAGCCTCGAAGGTCTGTTTGAAAACATTCCCGGGGCTCTTGCCAACGTTGGCGGCAAAACTTCAGTGATTTCAAGTGAGTATTCCCAGAATGGGTTTTACCTTGCACACAGTGACAGTGAAAATATTCTTGACCCTCAGAGGCGAATCTTTTTGAATTCCCGTGAACCTGAACTTCAGGATCACGCAGAAAGAATCGTTACGAACAAGAGCGGTTTTCACGAGTTTCTTCTGGCTGAAAAATCAAATATTCTTCTGGCAGCGGCACCGGTGCAAAATTCATCGTGGGTTCTTTTAACAGTTGTCGATACCCAGGGTCTTATGGGAGCTCTCAACAAAGCTCAGAATTTTTCATTATTCTTGATCATTTTCGGCCTGGTGGTCATGACTGGCATCACCATGATTGTTATAAATGGAGTTGTAAAGCAGATCCGAGGTGTTTCGACAGGCCTCGAAGAAATATCAAGAGGCCGGGGCGACCTTACCAAAAGGCTGGCAATTGTTGGCAAAGATGAATTGACTGAGGTTTCCGAACGATTCAACAAGTTTATTGGCTATATCCAACGCCTTCTTCTGCAGATTCAGGATGTTATCAACCGCCTTTCTCATATGGCGAACGGTATTTCCAACCTGACGTTTCAATCAAACGAATCCATTCAGAACATATTTGGCAACACCCAGAGAATTACCAAGGCATCAAAAGATTCAGCCACCACCCTTGAGTCGACTGCGGCCGCAATCGAAGAAATTTCGGCCAATTCGCAACTGATCGCCAAACGCTCGAATCGAGCCTATGAAGAATCCGTTCAAAACAGACTCAAGGCTACCCAGGGCATGGAAGCGGTGAGAGAAGCTTCAACGACTATCAAAGAAATTGAAAGAGCGGTTGGTGACTCATCACGTGTTCTTGAAGAATTGAAGGGCCAGTCACGTAAAATCGGTAAAATCGTTCTTACCATTACCGCAATATCTCGCCAGACAAACCTTCTCGCTCTTAACGCCGCAATTGAAGCTGCCCGAGCCGGTGAACAGGGAAAAGGCTTCGTTGTAGTTGCTGCAAACGTTAAAAAGCTGGCCGAACAAAGCGCCAAGGCAGCCGAAGAAATCGGAGCCCTGATCGGTGAAATCCAGCACAAAACCAACAAAGCGGTTGAAGAAATGAGTCTGGGCAAAGACAAAGTCCAGGAAGGCGTTAAAATCATCAATCAGGCCGGTGGTTACCTCGATGAAATTGGTATGGCTTCTGAAAGCGTGAATGTCCAGGTTCAGGATATCAGCAAATCCTCTGTTGAACAGAGCAAAAATATCGAAGCAATCAGCCTTTCAATTGAAAACCTCTCGATCACCACTAAAACGACCACAAAAGAGGTCGATGGCGTTCTTGAATCGCTAAAATCTCAGAGAGATTCAATTCAGGATATGGCTAAAATTACCAAACACCTTAGTATGGTGGCTGATGAAATGAACCGGATGCTTGCCCATTTCGTCCTTGAAACCCGTGAATATACAGGGCTGGCCAATATTCCGCCAACAGATGAAGACGATGAATCCCAGGCAGAACTCTCGGCAAGAACCACTGCATCGGGCGATGCCAACGCCGGAGTACCGTCTTCTCCCCCCGCTTTGCCTGCGCCTGAAAAGACATCAGAAACAAAAAAGCCAAGCGGCAAACATTGAAAACTCAGCCTTAATATGTTAATGTAGCACGTTTCAACTTGGAGTCACGATATCCAGGAGATGCTACTAATGCTTGAACCAAGAAGCTTTGCGGGTGGGCTGCATCCACCAGGTTTAAAAACCACTGCTGACAAACCAGTCATCAACCTCCCTGTTCCATCTAAAGTCATTCTTCACGTGTCGCAGCATATAGGTGCGCCGGCAAAGCCGACTCATAAAATTACTGACAAGGTCAGCTGTGGCCAGTGCATAGCAGAGCCAGGCGGTTTTGTTTCAGCTCCTGTACATGCGACTATCAGTGGAACCGTTATTGGCGCGGGAAACTTCATGCACCCATTTGGTGTGCCCAGCCCCGCTATTGTTATAGAAAGATCTCCTGATGAGGTAGAGCCGACTTATAGTTCTGAAGACGGTCTCAACCTTTCTCCCGAAGAAATTAAAAGACGCATCCAGCAGTCTGGCGTTGTTGGCCTTGGTGGCGCAACCTTTCCTACCCACGTGAAGCTATCGCCGCCAGAAACCAGACATATCGACACAGTTATTCTCAACGGGGTCGAATGCGAACCTGCCCTGACGGCAGATCACCGCCTTATGCTTGAAGAGCCCGACCGGATAATTACCGGTTTAAAGTTGATCATGCGCGTTCTAAAGGCTGAAAAAGGCATCATCGGCATAGAAATGAACAAGCCCGATGCGATTGCCCTGTTCCAGGAGAAATTTAAAAACGAGCCCGCTCTGCACGTTCAACCCCTCGAAGTCAAATACCCTCAGGGTGGCGAAAAACAACTGATCTTCGCCTGCCTCAATCGTGAAGTCCCCTCCGGGAAACTGCCGATGGATGTAGGCGTTGTGGTACAAAACGTTGCCTCAGCGGCAGCCATCACCGATGCCGTTAACCTGCAGAAACCTCTTCTGGAACGTGTTGTTACCCTTGCCGGAAATTGTGCAGCCAAACCAGGCAATTACCGTGTCCGCATCGGCACTACCGTCGGCGACTTTATCGAAATGGCCGGCGGCCTCAAAGCTGATATTCCCCTGAAAAAAGTAATCATGGGCGGCCCGATGATGGGTTTTGCCCTTTTTGATCTCAATGTTCCCATAATCAAAGGCACCAGTGGAGTGCTCTGCTGGGATGAAACACAGGCCAAAGTTCCAGTTCAGACAGCTTGTCTGCGCTGTGGCAGTTGTATCCGCGCCTGCCCGATGGGCCTGATTCCACAGCAGATGAAGCAGATGGTCGATCATAAAAAATGGGAAAAGGCAGATCAGCTTGGCATGCTCGACTGCATCGAATGTGGGTGCTGCTCATATTCATGCCCGGCCGGCCTGCCGCTGGTTCAAACCTTCAAACTTGGCAAAAAAAATGTCATGGCTGAACGCAAAAAATCGGCCGCCAGCAAAGGATAACGTGAATGAGTGCAATCACCGCAACAAATACCTCTGCAGTTCCAAGACTTCTGGTCACAACCTCGCCACACATTCAGTCAGGTCTTTCTTCCGCCCGTGTAATGTGGGATGTCAACCTGGCAATGTTTCCAGCCCTGATAATGGCTATTCATAACTTCGGTCTGCGTGCCGCGCTTGTCATAGCATGCTCCGTGCTGGGTGCAGTTGCCGCCGAGTTTTTCATTCAGAAATTTCTCTTAAACAAACCGTCAAGCATAGCAGACGGAAGTGCCGTGGTAACCGGAATTCTCCTGGCTTTCTGCGTTCCAGTGGCCATACCACTCTGGGTTGCTTTTACGGGTGGGTTTGTTGCCATTGCTCTAGGCAAACAGGCTTATGGCGGACTGGGGCAGAATATTTTCAATCCGGCCCATGTGGCGCGTGCTGTTCTTCTGGCCAGCTGGCCAGTCTATATGACAACCTGGCTGAAACCAGGTATGGGCATGGTTGTTTCTACTGCAGATGCAGTTACTACTGCAACTCCCCTTGGTCTGCTCAAGGAAACAGCAAAGAACACCGAATTGATGAATCAGATTG
>JAQUZA010000267.1 GCA_028691595.1 Candidatus Rifleibacteriota bacterium | reverse complement strand
ACATTCTGCAATCTCAGAAAAGCTGAAATCAGCACGATGATGACCGGCCAGATAATTCATATCAGCCACGAAGGTCAAATTCAGTTCTTAAATTCCGGACACTGCCCGCCTCTCGTTGTAGCTGAAAATGGCCTGACATCAAGGTTAATAGAGAATAATTCACTTCCCTTCGGATTCTCAGCCCGGAGAGTGTTTTCAGGCATGCCCGTCGAGCTGCATCCTGGCGAAACCATGATTCTATATTCTGACGGCATTCTTGAATGTGCCAGCCGTGACAATGAAATTCTCGGGCCAGAAGGCTTCAGAAAGATAGCTGTTGATTCATATCACAGCGATACAGCCGTCTTTCTCGAAAACCTCTTTCGGGCCTATGAAAGTTGGGCAACCTCACAACAGGATGATATTACCTTCGTTCTGATCAGGCACAGGAAATGAATATGACAGCCAGCAAAAAAAAGATATCAGCAGGATTCGCAGCAGCCCTTCTTTTTATCGGGTTTCTGCTGCCGGTTATTGCTTTTGGCCTTATAAATGCTTTCTTTGCCGAACAAAAAAAAGTGGCTGAAATGCGAGAGTTTGCTGCCCTTGCCGATTCTGCAGCCCAACAGCTTGAGCCCAGGTGCGAAAATGCCGAATTCTGGTGCCACGAATTGAACCGTATGTTTGCCGAAACAGGTAAAGCTGGTGAATTCAAGACCAGCCTGCAAAAACTTGCCGATAAACACCAGCAGAAAATCAGCTGGATTCTCTGGGATGCCGGGAACAGGGTAATCGACAAAAACATAACCAGTCAGCATACGGATGCCATCTGGAACAGAGTTGGAGGCATTCTTCGTTCAGCGTCAGAAGTCTGGTTCAGGCTGATGGGAAGGGACGACGATGCTTTTATCCGCTCGATTCTTGGCGAACATGTTCAGACCAAAACTTTCAGCCGGGCAACCTTCAGAAGCAATCCCACCTTGAACAGTCTTTCATTTTCTCGGCCAGCCGGGCGCTTTTGGGCAGATTTTAACGAACATATGGGCGCAATCGTCATTTTCCCACCTGGAATCGACGGAAAAAGCCACGGTATTAAAGAGTTTCTCAATGGCTTCGATCTTAACAGCACCGGTATTGTTCTGGGCAATGAGGAATTCTTTTTTTCAAATATGCCTGATAAGACCCCGGAAACCCTCGCAAGTCTTAAAATTGACCTCGCAGACCGGACCCCCGAGATTTTGCACACTCAGAAAGAAATTTATACCGGCAGATATGTTGGTCGTAACCTGTTTTTCTGTCTGTTTCGCCCAGATACCGGCCGCTATTCTACAAATGGAAACACTCTGCTTTTTTCGGCTGTTCTTGCCTTTTTATGGGTTCTGATTCTGAATAAGATCTTTCATGAACGCCTGAACACGGGCTTGAGTATAAGGTATATCGTTTTTGGCATCATTACCTGCTCCAATATTTTTCCGCTGCTGATCATGGGAATTCTTGGTCAGCAGTATCTCGAGCAGAAAAGGCATATTCTGATTGAAGAGCAGAGATCCGAAGCGGTGAACTTTTTGAAGCAAATCGAGGGGGAATTTGTTGCTGAGACCCATAAAATAAAGAACTTCGCCATAAAGCATATCAATAAGCTTGGCGAGATACTGCAACATGAATCCATGTCTCTCGAAAATACCGGTGATTTCAGGAAAAAGATGGCTCAGGTTTCCGGGAAATTTATGGTTGTCGCGAGCACTACAATCCCGACTTTGAGTGATGCCGCGTTTCTTGGCCCCGAAAAATCAGTATTGCTTGGCGATGAAAACCATCAGTCCTTATGGTTCGTCGAAACTTCAGACAAAGAAACCATGGACCGGATAAAGCTCAATGAAACAATGAGTAAGTGCGGGGCTGCTTTTATCGCGTTTTACAATGGCACCAGCCTTTCTGACCAGCTGCTCACTGAAGTTGAAATCATCATCGAAGCTCTTTTTCAGGCAAAGTTGAACGCGACCTTTCATAGCTTTCTCCGGGTTCTTGACCATGTTGAAAATGTTGGTCTGGGCACCGAAAAACACCCCACCTTCATGCAATTTCTCTCATTCAACCCCGTCCCGACTGGCTGATTACCTGTTCATGTTTCACTTCAACATCGGAATTCATGCCAGAAATTATATGAATAAAATGCATTCCCTTCTGCAGGGCAACAGCCATGGCATAAAAGCCGTTTATTCGACCGGCGTGAATCTCAAAAATCTCAAAATCGCGCCTTTTGCCAATCAGCTTGAATTCAGAGAGCTTTTTTCCAAACAGACCTATTTCCCGCAGCCTTCTGCCGAATTTGTTGAAATTGCCGGGCGAAAATGGATTGCAAGCGGATTTGTCAGTAAGGTTATTGCTGATACCACTCTGATAGCCCTTTCACCCACAGAAGAAATTCAACGGCGGCTGAGCCTCGAAAAAAGGCAGCTTCTGGGCATCATGTTGATTAACGTTCTTCTGGTGGCTGGTATAACTCTGATATTCGTTCAGACTATTCTTAAACCCGTTTATCAGCTGCAAAACGCCACAGACGCAATCAGAAGCCGTAACTTTTCTTTCAGAATTCCCGAACTGGGGAAGGACGAATTCGGCAAAATGTCACGCATCTTTAACAGCGCCCTGGGTGATCTCCAGGAGATGAGTCTTGCCAGAGATGTCCAACAGCAGCTCTTTCCGAAACAGCAGATAGAAACCGGGCAGTATGACCTGTTTTCTAAAACCCTGACCATGGCCGATCTTGGTGGCGACTACCTCGATGTTTTTCCTCTCGACAGCGATAGATTTATCATGGTTCTTGGCGATGTGGCAGGGCATGGTGTCGGTGCCGCAATGATCATGGCAATGGCCAAATCTGCCATGCTCAACTCGATCGAAATTCTCGACCGCCCTACCGAGCTTCTCAATCGCCTGCACGCCCTGATTTATCGCACTAAAAGCAAAAAACAGAAAAAAATTATGACTTTTCAATACGTCATGGTCGACACCAGAGAGCATAAGATCACCTTTGCCAACGCCGGTGGTTGCAGTCCTTATCTGGTAAGGTCAAAAGACAAAACCGTAGAAGAGATTATGCTGCCTGGCGCTGCCCTGGGGTCTTTCAAAAATGCCAGATTCAATCAGCTCGAGATTATTCTTGAACCGGGCGATACCTTGGTTCTTTACACTGACGGTCTGGTTGAGTCGAGAAATGACCATGACGAAGAACTCGGGTATCAGAATTTTAAAAGCATGCTGCTCGAAAACCATTGCGTTGGCAGCCAACAATATTTCGACCGGATAATGCTCGCCAATCAAATCTGGCGGCAAAGCCAGCCACCCCAGGATGACTTCAGCCTCATGATTCTGGGCCGCCGCCCGTGTTGACGTTCGGGAAAAAAAGTCCGCACGGTCGGCTTATTGGTGCCGACGGTGCGGGCAAATTGAGAGATTCAAGAATTTTAAAACAATTAGAGTGACTTACGAGGTTTTCTTCAGCAGTTCGGCGTTAAGCACTTCGCGGGCTTTTTCGATGGTACATTTGCCGATCAGCTGGTCGCCGATCATTACATTTGGTGCCTGGCCGCATTTTTCAAAACAGAAGGTGGCCTGAATATCTACCGCATCCTGCAACCCACGGCTTTCGATATCTTTGGTCAGGGCCTTGAGAATATTCTGTGAGCCTTTAAGGTAGCAGTTAGTGCCCACACAAACCTTTATCGAGAGTTTGTCGGTTCCTTCGCCGGTCATTAAGGGCATTCCCTTGTCAGAGATACGTCTTCTTGACTGATATTTGGTGTGCAACATGTGATGAGCCTTGCTGCTACCCGGTTTTTCGAGTATTTTTTCGTATGTTTCAATGATGTGTGGGTTTTCCTGAGATTTGTGAAGCTGCAGCATCTTGTCTGCTTCATACAAACCTTTTGCCCGGCGTTTAATTGTATCCGGAGCGAAGTTGACCGGTTGGCCGGCACCACCAACGCAGCCACCAGGGCAGGCCATGACTTCAATAATGTCGTAATTGCATATTCCGGCTTTAACTTCTTCTGCAAGTTTTCTGGCGTTTCTGAGGCCATGAGCAATCGCCATTCTTACCGGTTTACCTGCCACTTCAAGGGTTGCTTCACGAATACCGGCTTCGCCGCGAACCTGATGAAAGTCAACATTGGCAAGCTTTTCGCCGGTGACCTTTTCAACGGCGAAGCGCAGAACCGCTTCAGTTACCCCACCGGTTGTGCCGAAAATTACGCCGGCACCGGTCTTGAAGCCCATTGGCAGATCAAGTGATTCAGGGTCAAGTTCCATGAAGTTCAAACCGCTTGCTTCGATCATGCGGCTGAGTTCCTGTGTTGTCAGCACCGCATCGACATCGGCGAGATTGTCATGGCTGAATTCAGGCCGTTTTGCTTCAAATTTTTTGGCAGTACAAGGCATGATTGAAACGATATAAAGGTTCTCGGGTTTGACATTCAGGAGTTTTGGCAGGGTTTCACGGGCCAGGGAACCGAACATCTGTTGTGGTGACTTGCACGAAGAAAGCTTCGGCAGAATTTCGGGGTAATACTGCTCGGCAAATTTTACCCAGGCAGGGCAGCAGGAGGTAAACTGTGGCAGCTTTTCGCCCCTGGTGAAACGTTCAAGAAATTCAGTGCCTTCTTCCATTACCGTAAGATCGGCAGAGAATGATGTGTCGAAAACTTTGTCGAAACCCATTCGTTTCAAAGCGGCCGTGATCTTGCCGGTTACAATGTCGCCGGAGGTCATGCCAAATTGTTCGCCGAGTGCTACACGAACTGCCGGGGCAATCTGGGCAACTACGACCTTTTCCGGGTTGTCGAGAGCGGCAAAAACTTTATCCACTTCCTGTTTTACCGTAATCGCTCCAACCGGGCAGACAGCAGCACACTGACCGCAGTTAACGCATTCAACCTTTGACAGATCCTTGTTGAAAGCGGGTGTGACAACAGTGTTTTTCCCGCGGTGTGCAAAATCTATCGCTCCGATACTTTGAATTTCTCTGCAATACCTGACGCAGTCACCGCAGAGAACGCATTTGTTCGGGTCTCTTACAAGTGCATCAGACGAAAAATCAATCGGGTGGTCGAGTTTGGTTTTTTTGAAGCGAACTTCGGTGATACC
>JAQUZA010000266.1 GCA_028691595.1 Candidatus Rifleibacteriota bacterium | reverse complement strand
GGTAATGCAGTTGTCTCCCGATAGCCCCGCTTCTAAAGCCGGTTTAAAAATGATGGATATAATCAGAAAAATCGATGGTAAGGTAATGAAGAACACCAATGATGTGCAGAAACATGTTCTGGCGCAGGAGGTTGGCAAGACAATTGTAGTTGAGGTGCTTCGTAATGGCAAACCGGTTGATTTAAAGGTTAATCTTGAGCAGATGCCAGAAACCTTTGGTTTAAGTGCTCGCGATGCCGAAAAGCTTCCCGGGGCTCGGGGCAATGAGGTCGGAACTGCCGGATCTCTGGGGATAAGGGTTCAGAAACTGACCCCTGAACTCGCAAGGGGGATGGGGCTTGAAAACAAGGAAGGATTGGCAGTCTCGGCAGTGCGCGAAAATTCTCCTGCCGATAAGGGTGGACTGAAGGCCGGCGACGCTATTGTTCAAGTTAACGGCCAGGAAGTTCTGGATGAAAAAGCGCTGGAAAAGGCTTTAAAAGATGGCGAAGCAAAGAAAAGTTCGGTGCTTCTCGTTAATCGCGCCGGCACACCGATGTTTCTGGTGATTGCGCATGTAGAAAAATAAGCACAATTCTATCCTGGATGCCCTCCTGAATAGAATTGTGCTGCGCTACTCTGCTGGGGCCGCTACTGCGGCCCCTTTTTCATGCAATTATTCAGGGGCTCAATAAAGATGCTCATGTTGTCGATAAGGTTTCAGCAACCAAATTCGAGGGAGCCGCACAAAAATGTTCAGAGAATTAACTATCGCTGTTGCTTTGACCGTAATTTTTTCAATTGGGGTAGGGGTATTGTTTATCAGAACGCTGATTGAAATGGTCGAGCTGTTTTTTAATGGCGAGGTTGAGAAAAAAGAACCCGCTTCGGTTAGAGGTAAGAATGCCGGCAGTTAGTTTTTCAGGGTGCCGTGTATCGAACAATGAAATAAGCGTCGCCCATCTTTGTAGATGATTGAATAGCGACCACCACGTGGACAGACCGGGATTTCCTGGAGAGCTCCAATTTTAATGAGCTCATCTGGGGCAAATCTGGTCATTCTCGTTCCTGCTTTCCGGTCATAAAAAAGAACGGCCAGGATAAGCGATCTCATTCTGGCAAAGCACTTCAGACGAAAATCTTTTTCGTAATCTTCAACTTTTTTCAGAGTATCGGTAAAATCGGTCCTGGCGCGGGTATAATTTTTGAATAAATCCCGGTCCTTTCTAAGGTTGATTTTAGTGGTATCTGTGTTGCCAATTTTCTGGATCAGGTCAAGATAAGAAGCCTGAAACTGCTGATGCTTTTTCTGAAATTCAAGCCTTTCGAGCAGATTCTTTTTTTCGTCTGAGCCGTCGTCAGGGGTTTGATGGGCTGTTGTAATCGATATCGGTCTTGAGGGGTCGCCCGGCTCAACGGGAGGGCGGCATGAAATAAGGGTAAACAGGTAAGCAAGAACTGCCAGGGCCAGCAATGCTAACCCCAGCCAGTAGGCAGGCAGTCCTGAAAAAATTTCTTTACTTTTCACATTTAAGGTTCATATCATAATATCTTTGAAAGTGGCTGTCAATTTTAAGGTGAGTGGAGCTTCGGTTTTAGATAGATAAAAGTTATTTGTAGAGTATTTGAGCCTGTGCTATAATCGCGTCGCAGTAAGCTCAGTTTGGAGAAGAAAAATGTCAGACGACTCAAAAAAAACCGTCTTTAGAAAAGTTGTGGTAACCGAGGAGATGAAGAAAAAATTTCTCGTCGGCAATACCCCGCCATTTCTTGGTAAGCCCTTTGAAATAAGTCCTTCAGAGGTTCTTACAATAGGCCGGGAAGAGGGCCGCACTCTGCAGCTTCCCAGTGAAATGGTATCCCGTCTGCATGCCAGCATAGAGATACGTGAAGGCAAGGTCGTTTTAACTGATAACGACAGCTCTAATGGTACCTTTTTAAACAGCGAACAGATACCTCCAAATGCTGGCCATATTCTTAACCACCGTGACATTGTCAAATTTGACGCTTTTGAGTTTATTTACATCGACACGGCAGTAGGCGATCTCTGGCAGACTCTTAAACCCTTGTCCAGAGAAGGGTCTCAGATTGTTTCCTTTTACAGCCCGAAAGGCGGCACCGGTATCAGTACCATCGTCGTCAACCTGGCGCGAACAATCGCTGAAAAATCAGATAAAAAAGTTGCCGTTGTCGATCTCGACCTTAGGTTCGGCGATATTTTGACTTTCCTGGTTGGCAAGCCCGGCAATTCTATCAGCGAGCTCATTCGCGAACAGGAAATTACTCCTGACAACATTCAGAATTTTATGCATAAGGGCCCCGGGTTCGATTATCTGGCTGCCCCCAAGAAAACCGAACTTGCAGAACTTGTTACTGCCCAGCATGTTAAAACAATACTCTGGAGTCTTGAAGCCAAATACGACTTTGTTCTTGTAGATCTCAAGACCGAAATCGATGAGGTGACAATCACCGCCTGGGAACTCTCAAACCTGATCTACCTTGTCGGCCTTCCCGAAATAGGGCATCTTCTCGCTGCCAGGCGCGTTATCGAAATCATGAATACCTTTAAGTTCCCCGAAAGCAAATTCAAGGTATTGATGAACAAGGTCGGGCGTGAGGGCACTGTCAGCGCCGAAGAAGTTAAATCGTTTCTGAAGCGTGATATCACGGTTTTGCCATATTGCCCTGACGATGCGGTAATTTCATCGAATGGTGGCAAGCTGCTCGTTAATGAAAAACCCGGGTCTTCACTCACTGCTGCGATCAACAACCTGAACCGACAGATTGCCGGCGAAGAAGCACTTGCCGAATCAGGCGGGATTTTCTCAAAACTGAAATCTATTCTTGGCTTTTAAGGTAGATCCAATTGGCTGATTATTCGCAGAAGAAGGCCGGAAACTATACTGTCATCAGAAAACTTGGTGACGGAGGGTTCGCTACCGTCTATCTCGCTCAGCATACCGTCCTTGAAAAGCAGGCCGCTGTAAAATTTCTTCTTGAAGACTGGATAGACGATACTGACGTGGTGGCGCGATTTTTTGATGAAGCGCGAACCATGGAACGCCTTCACGATCATCCCAGTATCGTTAAGATTCTCGATATTGCTACCGTCGAAAAATGTCGTGAAGAGGGCCTGCCTCCATATTTCGTCATGGAATACATAGATGGTCGCTCTCTCGAAGAAATGATGAAGGGCAGCGAAGGCTTCAGCCTCGACGACATCGTAAAAATAATGGTTTGCGCCCTTTCTGCTCTGCAGCATTGCCATGACCAGGGTGTGGTTCATCGCGATATCAAGCCCAGCAACTTCATGATAAACACCGCAGGTGATGTTAAGCTTACAGATTTCGGTATCGCCAAAGCCTGCAAGAACACCAGTAAAACCGGTGAAGGCCTTACCCTGGGTTCAACTGACTATATGTCTCCAGAACAGGCCCTTGGAAAGCGCGATCTTGACTATCGTTCCGATATCTACTCGCTGGGCGTGACTCTGTATCAGCTGGTTTGCGACAGACTGCCATTCATTGGCGACAGCCCCAATGCCATCGCCCTCATGCACATCCAGGAAAAGCCGGTTGCTCCGATTGAATTGAATGATGCAGTGCCGCGCAGGCTAAATGACATTATTTTGAAAGCCATGCAGAAAGAACGTGAGCACCGCTTTCAATCGTGTGATGAGATGCTTCAGGCTCTTGTTAAACTTAATGAAGTTGGTGCTGACCAACCTCTCGAAGATAGTGGTCAGTCGATAGACCTTTTGTCTGCCCAGCCAGAACATGATGATGATGCTTTCGTCAGTGAGTATGATCATGATATCGGTACCCATCCCACCACTCGAAAGTTTGCCCCTAAACCCCCGGCTGAACTTATTAACTCGATCCGGATCGTGCTGATTATGGCCGGTTTCACAATTTTGTTTTTACTTGTTTTTAAGGGTTACTACCATTTTACGCAGGCTCATTTCAAGCTGACTTCTCTACCTGCTGGTGCCTTGATAAGCCTTAATAAAGAAATTGTGGGCAGCAGTCCGGTAGAACTTTCAATGCCACCCATGGGTTATCTGATCAGCTATTCTCTGCCCGGTTACGCAACTGCGACGCTTTATCATGATGTTGTTGCCAGGCAAAACGTTGTGATCAATCAGAGATTACTCGAGCTTGCACCTGCCGGCCTGAAAAGGTTCGATGGTATGGTCGAAAATCTTGAAGGCATGCTGCGCCGGCTTCCTGGTGAACCCCCAAAAACCAGAAAAGACCAGGCAACCTACGAACAGCTGCTTTCCCATATCGAGAAGGCCTGGGAAGCATTATTTGCAGAGTTGTCAGAGAACTGTGAATACCTGGAATTCAATAACCGCTTCCTTGAAATGTGTTTCAAAACTGGTAATATACGTAAGGCAGAAGACTTTTACAGTCGCCTGATGAAAAACCATAGTTCTGCTACTGTTTTTACCTTTGCCGGTATTCTTAAAAGAAGGCAGAAAAAAAGTGAAGATGCCCTGAAGCTGTTTATGGATGCCTGGACAATCGACCAGAACAACCGCCTGTTGCTGAACACCCTTGGAGATTTCTTTATCGAGGATAAAAAGCTTGATAAAGCCAGACAGTATTTCGAAATGTCCCTATTCCTTTACCCAGAACAGAACGAAATTCAAAAAAGGCTCGATGAACTGAAGAATTGATCGGGAGGAAATGTGCGTTATTCTGCATTTGGTAAAACGCATGTCGGAAAAGTTCGTGACCATAACGAAGACTCCTTTTTCGTTTCCGAAAATGGTGGCTTTTTTATTGTTTCAGACGGAATGGGCGGGCTTTCATCTGGAGAGGTCGCTTCACAGATTACCCGCGATACAATCAGTGAATACCTTGAAAAGTCCAACGACCCATCTGCCCCCCTCGAACAAATTCTTCGCAGTGCTTTTAATCTTGCCAATAAAAACGTTCGCAAAATGCTTGAAGAGCACCCCTCTTCAAAAGGAATGGGCTGCACCTGTGTAGTGCTCGCTTTTCGCGACAATGATTTTTACATTGCCTATGTTGGCGACAGCCGAATCTACCTATACAGAAATAATGTTTTAAAGCAGATAACCAGAGATCATTCTTATGTCGAAGAACTTTTTTTGAGGGGTTTGATTACTGCCGAAGAAAAAAAAGACC
>JAQUZA010000006.1 GCA_028691595.1 Candidatus Rifleibacteriota bacterium | reverse complement strand
CCTTCGTTAACATCGCCATCTGCGACTTTGTCAGCTATTTCGATAAAGGTCTGCAGCGGCCTGAGTATCTTGCGGGTAATGCTCAGATGAACGAAAAGAATAGTTCCCAGCCCGGCAACGAGCATTACCAGCGGATTGATTGCTACAGCCAAAAAGTGGAAGACGAAATACACTGCCAGCCAGAATAACACCAGCAGCAGGTCAAGCTTGATCGCTATATTCATCTTCAGTTTATTCATAAGCTCCAGACCGGGCATCTTTGTTTCGGCCTCAGTCGCAATTACCTCAGCATTTCTGCAGTTCAACAATCAAAAAAGCTCCTGACACCGGTTTTTCAGTTCAACTATAATTTTTTTCGAAATTTCTTCGGGTTCACCTTCAGCCTCAACGACAATATAACGCTCAGGTTCTTCTGCAGCAACTGCATTATAGCCGTCAAGAACTTTTTGATGGAAAGCCAGGGTCTCTGATTCGATGCGGTCAAGCTGTTTCTGGCCGCCATGTCTGGCTCGTATCAGACCCTTTTCAGGGGGAATTCTCAGAAGAACGGTGACATCAGGAAGAAAGCCCGGCAGAAAAGCCTGGTGAATGCTGCGGACTTTGTCGAGCATCAAACCACGGGCAAAACCCTGATATGCCATGCTTGAATCGAAATAGCGGTCGCAGAGAACGACCTTACCGGCATTCAGTGCCGGGAGGATAATTTTGCGAAGGTGTTCACACCTCTGAGCAAGCATAAGAAAAAGCTCAGTTTCGGGCTCAAGGCTGCCACCATCTTTGTCGAGCAGTACAGACCTTATCCGGTCGCCGGCTGGCGTACCGCCGGGCTCCCGGGTGATGACGGTTTCAATGCCACGACTGGTCAGATAATTATTCAGCAGCTTAATCTGGGTAGACTTACCGCTGCCTTCTGGCCCTTCAAATGTTATAAAAAGACTCTGCGTCATGTTTCGGGTTCCTGGTTCGGCTGATTCAGGCTATTTCGAAAAATTCATCGAGTTTGGTCAGCTTGAAAACGTTCAATACCTGCTCATTCAGGTTAAGAATCTTCAGCTTGCCGTTGTGGCGGCCAATCTCTTTTTTGATGTAGACAAGCATCCCGAGGCCGGAGCTGTCAAGGTATGCAACTTTTTCCATGTTGATTTCATAGGTCCAGCCATTGGATTCAATCGAATCCATTATTTCTGCCTTGAGATTCTTGACGTGGTGAACGTCGAGTTCCCCCTCAACCTGGAAGACCTTGGTTTTTCTGTCGTTATCAATCTGGCAATCTATCTTCACTGTGGCCTCCAATGCTCTCTTTTGAGTTCAGTAACTTAACCATCTGCAGCCTGACACGGCCGCTTTTTGCGTCGGTAATGTAATTAACGTGATCCATGATATTTCTGATGATAAAAACCCCGAGCCCACCCTCTTTGATCTCTTTGAGGTTTGGCACGGGAATCTTTTCGGGGACGAAATCGGGGTCTTGATAGAAAACCTCGACAATAAATACTTCATCGCTGGTCTTGATCTCAAGTTCAAAAGACAGGGCTTCGTTGAACTTATAAGCATGTTTGATGACGTTTGTACAGGCTTCGGTAGTGGCGAGCTTGATATCATTGAGAAGGCCGGCACCAAGATTGAGGTGTTGAACGCACGCGACAATAACCCGGCGAATCAGCGCCAGGGTTTCTGAGCTGCCCTTAACATGCATTTTCATCTGCGTGGCATTGGCAGGCATTCGCTCAATCATTGTTTGAATCTGGTTATGCAAGCGTACCTTTCTCTTAAACGGCAAAACTAGAGCTGAAAGATGCTATTCGCCAGCTCGGGTTCTAATAGTAGCATGTTATAACCAACTGAGTCTACTATTACAGATTTACCCAGTTCACGGGCTGTTCTTGCCAGCAGTTCGCCTGTTTCGGCATTGTCACTGGCAAGGAACCAGGCTTTTTCGAGCCAGGTCAATGCCTTATCGGTATTGGCAAGATCACCCATGGCCAGATAGCAGCGTGCGATTGCCTGAAACGCCATGGCGCTGTCGGGCATTTCGCGCATGATCTTTTCGCAGGCTTTGAGGTTATTGGCCGCGGCCCGTTGGCGATCCTGGCCTTTGAGATGCCTGAACTGGCAACGAATCATCGCCCAGCGCACCCAATGATTGCTGGAAGGATGATTTATGGCTTTGTGCCAGTTCAAAAGCGATCGTTTAACCCACTCTTCCTTGCCGGCGTTATATTCGCCAGCAAGCTCCTGGCCGATGGCTGTCTCGTAAAGCAGCCAGATCTGGTCGGGCTTTGCCTGTAGAGCCTGGTGATGTTCTGAAAGAAGGTTCATCAGGTCGTTCTTGCTGCTTATTTTTGATACTTCTGCTGTCACTTCAAGCATTTTCCGGCGATAATGGCCATTTTCAGGAAAAAGGCTGCGGAGGGATGCGTAGCATTTTCTGGCCTCGCCAAACTGCTGAAAGTTTTCGTGCAATCTGGCCAGCTCATATAACTGCTGCGGGTCAGAAGAAAGCTTAACCAGGGATCTGGCATACTCAACGGCTTTTTCAACATTGCCCCGGGCACGTTCACAGAGCGCCAGGCCTTTAATGGCCGCCTCGTTCTCACCAAATCTGGCCTGAACCTCATGAAAAACCTTTTCGGCAGCCATAAGACCTTCGCTCTGAAATTTTGCCCGCATGCCGAACAGATAGTTTGCATACCCTTTAACAAGAAGGGGCACCGGTGAATCTCGGCGAATGTGTGCCAGTTCGAGTTCTATGTTACGGGTCAACGCTTCAAGCATCTCGGGTTCGACACGATTGCCGCGAATCTGCCCACGCTTCAGCCTGAGCAACATAAGGTGGGCATCGAGTCTGGCGGGGTGATCGCGGGTCAAGGTTGTAAGCAGTTCGATTGCGGTCTGAACTTTGTTCTCATATTCGTAAACTCTGGCCAGATTAAAAGAAGTATCAAAATCAGAAGCATCGAATGATCTCGCTTTAAGCAAAAGAGAAGAAGCTCTTTCGATTTCAGCGGTCTTTAAAGAGACCTCGGCCAGCATTTTGACCCAGTCAGGCTGGTTTGGAACCAGATCGAGAGCTTTTTCGAGACGCTCGGCGGCGGTAAGGAAAAATTTCTTCTGCAGAGCTTCGCAACCCTGAGCGGCAAGTTTTTCGCCTTCGGCGCGGGCCTTCTCGATTTTTATCAACTCCGGTGACTGGTAAGCTCGAACACAGGTAGGATCAAGACGTGAAGCCGCTTCAAAAGCATCTTGAGCGGCATCGAACTGCCCAAGCCTGATAAGGGTTTCGCCGTAATCGCACCAGTCTTCTGCCGACGACTTTCGTATTTCGAGCAGACGTTTTTGTGAAGCGGCTTTTTGAACAAAGTTTTTAGTCTCGGCGGCACAACTGACAATGCCTTCGTGCCCCCACTGGCAGTCGGGGTATGCCTCAACGGCATTCTGAAAAATCTTCAGAGCCTCGGCGAACTTTTTCTGTCGGGCAAGAGTTCTACCGAGGGTCTGCTGGATATCGGGGTGGTATGGGCTCAATTCGTGTGCCAGGTCGAGATATTTCGTTGCCCTGGCAAGGTTTCCACGCTCGATAAAATGCAACGCAATACCAAGAAAACATTCGCCGTTCGCGGGCTTTGCCTTCTCGATGGAGGCGAATGTTTGGTCAGCTCGGTCTTCCATGCCCATCGAGTTCTGAAGTTTACCCAACTCGATGAGAATATCAATGTTGTCAGGGCTCTTATTCAGAGCCTGTTCGAACTCGAGCAAAGCCTGTCCCTTCTCGCCCATGCCGAGGTAAGCTCTTCCGAGGCCCAGACGCATTTCGGCATCTTCAGGAAACGCACGCCCCGCCTCGCGGAAGTTTTTTACAGCCCCGTCGAAAAATTTCCGGGCCAGCATCGTCTGGCCAAGAAGCAGAAACATTTCTCTGGTTGAGCCTGCCAGCTCTTTGTATCTGGCGAGATACTCCTGGGCTTCGGCAGCATTTCCAAGGCTGAGGTGAATCTGAGCAATACGAATAAGAATATCGGGCTGGCTTTGAGAACGTCGATAAAGCTCTTCAAGCCATTGAAGGGCTTCTTCCTTTTTGCCGCTGTCATAAAGCAGCCCGGCCAGTCTGAAGATTGCGTCACTATCGTTTTTATCAATTTTTATTGCCTTTTTCAGGCATTCAATTGATTCTTCGCGCCTGTTCATTAGTTCGAAAATGCGCGCGCCTGTTTTTAAGACAGCAGTATCATCCGGTGCAATTGCCCTGACAGCCCTGAAAGTCGAAAAAGCCTGTTCGTAACGGCCCATATCTGCCTGGGCATTGGCAAGATTCACATAGTTTACAGTCTGGCCCGGGTTCTTTTTAAGTGTCTGTTCAAGGGCAGTCAATGTTTCTCTTGAAGTTACAGCAGCATCCTGGCGATGTTCTGACACTTCAGCGACATGACCAGAGGTTGTGACACTGCCGATTGAGGCAGAAACAACCGCACCGCATTTTCCGCAGAAACGACCTGAAACAGGAGTAAAAGAACACTTCGGGCAGGTTGCCATGGTTACATCTCCCGTGGAGCGGCGATTCCAAGCAGGTCAAGGCCTCGCGCAAGAGTTTTGCGGGTAAAGCCGGCGATTGCAAGACGTGAAGCCTTGATTTTTTCGTCTTCACAGCTCATAACCGGGCATTTGTCGTAGAAGGACGAAAAGCATGTTGCCAGCTCATAAAGGTAATTGCAGAGAATATGAGGCCGCAGATCGGCGGCAACTGCCACCACTGCCTGACCAAATTCCATGAGCCTGATCATCAGGTCGCGTTCTTCTACCTGGCTTATGCACACAGGTGCCTGAAAAGTATCGGCATCGATACCGGCGCGCCTGAAAATCGAACAGATGCGGGCATGCGCATACTGCAGATAGGGGGCGGTATTGCCGTTCAAAGCCAGCATACGATCAAAAGAAAAGACATAATCGTTGTTGCGATTCTGAGAAAGATCTGCATATTTGATAGCACCAACCCCGATCATCTGGGCCACTTCTCGCTTGCGGTCTTCAGAAAGTGCCGGATTCTTCTCATTAACAACCGAATAAGCCTTTTCGACGGCCTCAGACAGAAGCTCGGCAAGTTTAACATTTTCGCCACTGCGGGTCTTCAGAGGCTTGCCGTCTTCGCCGAGAATGGTGCCAAACGGAACATGTTCAAGCTTAACATCTGGTCTGGCAAGAATCCCGGAGGCGCGGGCCGCAGCGAACAGTTGTTTAAAATGAAGGGCTTGACGTGCATCGGTCACATAAACAATACGTTCAGCTCCAAGTTTGGCGGTTCTATATCTGACAGCAGCCAGGTCGAAAGTCGCATAATTATAGCCGCCATCAGATTTTTGCACAATTATTGGCAGGGGATTGCCTTCTTTTGATTTGAACTCATCGAGAAACAGGCACTGAGCACCATCTGATTCGACGAGCGAACCGGTTTTGCGTATCTCTGCGACGGTTTCGGCAAGCATGTCACGATAAAAACTTTCGCCACATTCATGCTCTTCAGTAAGTTTTACATCGAGCTGACGATAAATTCTATAGAC
This sequence comes from Candidatus Rifleibacteriota bacterium, assembly GCA_028691595.1. Classification (GTDB taxonomy): domain Bacteria; phylum Muiribacteriota; class Ozemobacteria; order Ozemobacterales; family Ozemobacteraceae; genus Rifleibacterium. The sequence continues at coordinate 19,267 of JAQUZA010000006.1, read as the reverse complement.
TTCCGCCATAGACACCCTGGTTATCTTGTGCCAGAGGTCGATCAACCCCTGATCACCCTGTTGCAGTCGCACGAGATACTCATGGCAAGCATCGGCGACCGCAGGGTTCTCTTTGCATTCTGCTGTTGCAGCCTTGTATAGTTCTTCAAGCCTGGCGAGAGGCAGTGCTTCTTCAAGTGGAACACCTGATCTTTCTGCGTTTGCCACCTCTGATTCAGCTTTGTAGATGACCATAGCCATTGGCAGACCCCAGTCTCCCAGGTGATTCTGGCGGACCACCGGGTTTCCAAGGGCTTCTATTACCCTCGCCAGAACATCGCCAATGATTGTTGAGCGCAAATGCCCGACATGCATCTGCTTGGCAATATTGACGCTTGAATAGTCGACCACGGTTTTTTCGGGGTTCTGCAGATCAGATGCCAGCACATCAGTGCTGGAAGCATGTTCATTCAAACATTTCTCGATCATGCCATCGGCCACATACATATTGATAAAACCCGGCCCGGCAATTTCGACACGCGAAAACCAGTCTTTTTCTTCGGCAAGAATTGTGCTGATTTCTTCGGCAAGTTGTCTGGGAGGGCATTTGGCAGCCTTTGAAAGTTTCATGGCAGCATTCAATGAAAAATCACCATTCGCTTTGTCCGGGGGCACCTGAACATCGATAAAACTGCAATCTTCAATACCATATCGACTGAAAATCGGTGCCAGTCTTCTGTGAATCAATTTAATAAGCTGCTTTTTCATGCTGTTTGTTCCTTAAATATTTCTTTTTCAGGCCTTTGACTTAACAATCAGCCAGGCACCAATCGCACCAATCATCAAGTTTGGAAACCAAACTCCGATAAAAGGCGGCAGATACGCGCCCTTGGCGAAGGCTTTGCCGGCAGCAAAAAGTATGTAATAAAGAAAAATTATTACAACTGACATCCCAATGCCGATGCCGGTACCCGATCTTGTGGTCTGGGAGCCAAGCGGGGCACCAATCAGAACAAAAATCAACCCGGCGAACGGGATCGAGGTCTTGGACCAGAATTCTATCCAGTGCTGGGTGATAATATTGGTCGACATGCCCTTGGCTTCTGATTCCCTGATAAAGTTGTATAGTTCCTGGAGGTTCATGGTGCGTGAATTCTTTGAATCCGGCACGTGATCAGGGTTCACATAATGTGTATCGATGGGGTATTCCATGTCATCGAAATAGGTGTAATTACGGTCTTCACCGCTCATATGAATATCGGAAATTCTGCCATCCCAGAAGTAGCAGACCCCGCCCTCGATGCGGGCGCGTTCTGCTTCGATAACTCTTGGGAAACCCCGGGCCTGACCTTCATACATCACAACACCGAACATGTCTTTGGTTTTTGGGTCGAATTTGCGAACGAAAAATTTGCGACCGGGCCCGGCTTCGAAAAACCGGTTTTCGGCAATAATCGGCAGTGGGCGCTTTAGAGTTACCTCACGTCTGAACAGGCGCGTAAACTTTTCGTTGGCGAGTGGAACAAGCTTCTCATTGAAGAGAAAAGTAAGGCCGGTGATAAAAATTCCGGCTATTATCGCCGGGGCAACAATGCGCGAAAAACTGTACCCACCGGCCTTTAGAGCGGTAATTTCTGAATCTGATGACATGCGCCCGAAAGCAACGAGATTTGATAACAACAACGCCATAGGAAAGCTGATTACCAGTGTTGGCGGCAGACTATAAATGAAGAACAGTGCCACGACAGAAACGGGTACGCCCTTGGCAAAAATCAGGTTGATGAGTTCCATCATCAGGTCTATCAACCAGATGGCAACAAAGAAGGCCATACCGAAAAGAAACGGCTCAAGCAGTTCTTTCAGGACGTATTTATCAACTGTTTTAATTGTCAGGGCCATAGTTTTAATCAGACACTCTACCCTACGGGGGGTAAAATTTTCAATAGTTTTATATATCCCATGCAGCTTTGCCATTTTTGAAATGTTTCATGACCTTGCCAAGCAGGGGTGGTAGAGGTTAAAATTCACCCGTAACATTTTTATATATAATCAAACTAAAAGGCTCAGCATGCAAAATCTTTATCAGCTGTTCGGTGTTTCCAACTTTTCTTCTCTCGAAGAAATTGCGACTGCGTATAAACAGAGACACACCGAGCTTTTCTCGTCAGATTCGCCGCTGGCCAATATTCCAAAACTTCGCGAGCTTAAAGACGCTTTTGACCTTTTATCAGACGATGCCAGACGCGAAGCCTACGACGAAAAACTTGCCGATTTTCTTGAAGAGCTGAACGAGAGGTTTGCCGAAGCGGTATTGCACCTTGAAAAAGGAGAACTGCAGCAGGCTGTCGATAAAATCAACTGGTGCATCGGCAAAAACCCTGGCGAACCTGATTATTACGAAACAATAGGGCTGGCATACAGACTGGCCGGCGATTACGATAATGCGATCCGCAGCTACCGCCAGGGTCTGAGCACCGGGCAACGCAAAGCCTTCTTTCACCGTTACCTTGGCGACATGTTTCAGCTGAAGCATGACGAAGACAACTCAGATACTCATTACCTCGAAGCGGCAGAAGCTTTTAAGGCTGTTCTTCAGGTCGATCCGCGCAATGTCGATGCCATGGAACAGCTCGCCGATATTTATGGGCGTATGAAGTTTTTTGACGAGTCGCTCGACCTTTATCGCCAGCTTCTCAGAAGATTTCCTTATAATGCCGGCTACCATCGAGAAACCGGAGCCATCATGTATGAGCTCGAGATGGTCGAGGAAGCCGAAACCCATCTTCTTGAAGCCCTGCGCATCGCGCCAGGCGATGCAGCAGCCCTGCTTTTTCTCGGGCTTGTCTACTTTAAAAGAAGGCTGTTGGGCCTTGCCGTTGAAACTCTCAGAGACAGCCTGAAAAGCTCACCCGATCAGCCAGAAGTAATTCAACTGATTACCCAGATTGAGACTATCAGAGGTGAGATCGGGCGCACGGTCGAAGAAATTGTCTTTGACCCGGCACCTGATGCCTATGTAGAAGGAACGGTCAAATGGTATAACTCCGAAACCGGAATGGGCGTGCTCACCTGCCCCGAATACCCCGAAGTTCTGCTGCATTTTTCGGCTATCAAACCAGAGCATGAAGCCGGCCTTAAAAAGGGTGACGCTGTCAGGTTCGGTATCGTCAAAGATTCAATGAGCCCCATTGCCGTTCAGGTTGAAAAGATCGGTGAATCTGAACCTTCAGATGCAATGCCAGGGCGCATAGAAAAATATGATCTCGATAAAAAGATGGGTATAATCAGAACTCATGACGGTCGGGAGATATATTTTGCCTTCTCAGCCCTGACCGATGAAACCCTCGAAAACCTCAAGCCCGACCTTGACGTTCTGGTAGAAACAAAAACCCTGACCGGCCTTTCTGACGAGTCATTCGAGCAGGCCACCCGTGTCAGATTGCGCAAACGCAAGCCAGCTATGCCTCAACCGGGCCAGTCAGACTGAAAAACGCTTTTTCCAGGCTTCCATGCGCGGCAGTCACATTGGCGATAGTGTCTGAAAGGCGCATTTTGCCTTTGTAGATTATACCGACGTGAGTAACGAGTTTTTCAACCACCTCGAGAACGTGACTCGAAAAAATGACCGTTGTGCCTTTTTTAACCATGCGTTCAAGCAACGTCCTGAAATCTCTTGTCGATTGAGGGTCGAGCCCGTTAAAAGGCTCATCGAGAATAAGCAATGATGGCGAGTGAATAACTATGCCTGCCAGAGCGATCTTTTTCTTCATGCCGAAGCTGTAATTGGCTGTGTAGTCGCCAGCAGCAGCTGTCAAACCGAAGACCTCGAGCAACTCACTGATTCTGGCCTTTTTGCCTGCCTCAGGAAGATTGTGCACATCAGCAACAAATTCAAGAAACTGGTAGCCGGTAAGATAGTCGTAAAGAAAAATTTCGTCGGGCAGATAGCCGACCTTAGCTCTTACGGCAATAGGGTCTGCTGCAACGACAGCACCATCAATCTCTACCAGACCGGCGGTTGGTTGCAGAAGCCCCATTAACATCCGCAAAGTGGTTGTTTTTCCGGCACCATTCGGGCCCAGGAAACCATACATGGCACCCTGTGGAATCTCGAGATTCAGATTATCGACGGCCGTAAACCCGTTGAAGCGTCGGGTAAGGCCACAGATTTTAATCATGTCGGCCTGCCAGACGACGTTCTCTCTGGCTGCGCAAGTGTTCGGCGTAGTTTGCCAGCTCGGGAAACTCTTCAATTGGCTTGAAAGTCGAGTTATTGTGCCAGAAATCCGAAAGGCCGGCAAACCCGGTTTTTTCATATTCGGCAGCGGTAATCAGCATGTCAAGCTTGTCAATTGCCTTGACAAACCTGGCCTCGATTGAACTTCCTTCCTCGAATTCCTGAAACAGCTCCAGGCTTTCGGCCGTCAGTTTTGAACCAAGAGGCCCAAGAATGTCTTCAACAGCCTCAGACTCGATTCTGCTTTTTTCAGGAAAATATTTTAGCGCGGTGTAGGGAATATCACCAACCCTGCACTCACCAATTTCGTGAATAATTGAAATGGCAACTGCCTTGTCGCGATTTATCGGAACACTTAGAGAGCCTGCCAGCATATAAGTCAGCAGGGTCACCCCGAAGCAATGGTCGGCAATAGACTCGCCGTTTCTGATGCCGCGCAACTGCCAGCCTGTTCTGCGAATCTTTTTCAGAGTCAAAAAATCATGAAAGACTTTATCAAGGTCGCCCATCTTGAGTTTCATTCAGTTAAAATCCCCCGCCATGATATGAGCATAGTTATACCTGAAACCTGCCCTTATGACAATTTTATAAAAAAAAGGACCGGGGTTTTCCCCGGCCCGAAAAATAAGGAGGCAAACAAATCCATGACCCCTTTCGTCAACAGATGAAGTTTTCTTAACGATTTTTAACAAATTTCGGTATAATCCACCCATGACGATCACCAGCACCTCGAACCCTGACAACAACCTGACATTGCGATTCATAAATTCGGGAGCGCAACCCCCCGAATACAACATGGCTCTCGACGAGGCCCTGGCCATAAGCCTTGCACAGAAGCGCAACTTTTGTTATCTGCGATTTTACCGCTGGTACCCGGCCTCCCTTTCGTTTGGCTACAATCAACGCATCGAGCGCCTGATCGATTTTGAAGAAGCCGCCAGGCATAAACTGGGAATTGTGCGGCGCATGTCGGGCGGCAAAATGGTTTTTCATGCCGATGAACACACTTTTTCTCTTGGCATGACTGCCGAATTTATAAAAGCCGCCACCGGAAGCAACGCAACCTTTCTCGACATGTTCAAATTTGCCATCGAACCCCTTGTTGAGGCTCTCTTAGAGCAGGGCGTCCCGGCACGGTTTGCGGCCGCAAGAGAAATGGAATCAGGCCGGAGAAACCATCTGCATTGTTACGCGGCAGCGGCTGGCCATTCAATCTTTGCCGGCCAGCACAAACTTATTGGTGCAGCCGGGGTGTTTCGCGGTGACTGCCTTATTATCCATGGCTCCATACCGATTTCTGTCGTCGCACCTCCCACAAAAGTATTTTTGCCAGACCATACAGGTAGTGTAAACATAGAAATGGCTGCCCTGAGTGATTTTTTGCCACCAGGCGACATAGCTTCCATCCCTGATTATGCAGCCAAAGTTTACAGCAGACATTGCAAATGCTTATTAATAAATGATCTGCCTGATGAAAATGAATTGAGCCTTGCAACAAAGCTGGCGCGAGAAAAATATTCGCAGCCTGACTGGCCACAAAAATCTGCTATCACCGGAGCCTCCGGTTAAATACAATACCGACACAAACCACCAACCGATTAGCTTTTCAGACATGGTTATCTATGCAGTGCCGCTATATCTAATTATTTTGTTGCCAGAAGGCAAAATTTTGATATACTCTGGGGTTGAGGTTGCAATCTTTAGGAACATAGTTGTGAAAAACGGCCTGAAAAAAGGGGTTTTGCTGTTTGCTCTGGTGGCTTTGCTGCCATTGGGCTCTGTTTTTGCGCAAACTTCAACTGGCCTGGGGCTACATCTCAATAGAAGCAAAGAACTCAAGCATTCCGGCATTCCGAAAAGCGGAGAGTTTCGTCTTTCGCTGGGCAGTCAGATGTTTGCCTACGAAAACCCGGAGGTCTCGAGCAATGATAGCCAGGGTCGCTTTTTCTCGGCGGCAAACGTTACAAGCGAGTCAGCCAACCAGTCTTTTTTTAACCGTGCCGAGCTGCGATTAAAAAGCAAAACTTCCCCCGCAAGAAGACTTTCTCCGGTTATCACCCTCAACAACTCATACGAGGATAACGCCATAGGTTTTAACGATTCAGCCTCTTCCGGGTTTTCTATCGCCGGTGGCAATCGAAAACTCCAGATTTATGGCGAATTCGAGCAGCGGCACACTCCGCAGATATTACTGCCATCAGTCGCAAACAATTATCAGACCATACGGGCTTCTTCCATCAACTCAGCCCCGGGAAGCATCGACCAGACTGAATCCCACGAAAAGAATGCTGCATTGGCATCTCGCTACTATCTTGAAGCTGTTTACAGCTTTAAACCGACTCTTAAGGGCAAGGTATCCTTCAAGCGTTCGATGATTGACACCTTCGAATCAGAAGAGAATCTTCAGGTCGAGGGTATTGTTGAAGCCAACCACAATGTTTTGATAAAAGCTGGCTACAACAATGAAGTTCGGCCAGAAGTCACAGAACCAAGATCGAATAACGACACCAAAATCTGGACAGAATTCATCCTCAAATTCTGATTGATACTATCGGATCTGTTTATGTTTGAGGTTGATTGTGCCTGAAATCATTTTGAACCTTTGCTGGCCAGGAAAAAGCTTTTTTGGCGCGAAAAGCCCGAGCTTGCCGTGGTGAAAAAACAATGAAAATTACCGACGTTCGCATTCAGCTCATCAAGGCCCCCAAAAATAAACTGGTGGCATTTGCCACAATAACCCTTGACGAAGCCCTGGTTATAAAAGATTTTCAAATTTTTACCTCAGTCAGAGGTTATTTCGTCGGTATGCCCAGCCGCAAACTCCCAGACGGTACCTGGCGCGAACAGGTTTTTTCTCTGAGCAGCGAATTCTCTGATTATCTCTGCAGCAATATACTTAGAGCCTTTGAAGATGAACTTCACGCAGCAGAGAACCATATCAGATACCCGGAACAAAGCATTTAGAAGTAGTTCGGGCAGAAGTGCCGATTAAAGACGATCAACATATATTTTCGCCGATTTTTTTTGGGGAGTTGCGCCCCGGCCAAGGTTGTGGTATCTTTTCTGAGCTCGACAACTTCGAGTATAGGGGTGTAGCCAAGTGGTAAGGCACCTGCCTTTGGAGCAGGCATTTCGTAGGTTCGAATCCTCCCACCCCTGTTGCCATCTGAATGTCAGCCGGCTTTTGTAGTTGCTGGCCTTCAGAAACAATCATACCGCCGGGCATACCGTCCATAAACCAGGTATAAAACCCTTTAACTTTGGCTTTTGAGGCGACATTCCCCAGGTATCCAAGACTTAAAAGTCTTTAAGATTGTTAGCGCCGATGTAGCTCAGTGGTAGAGCAACGCACTCGTAACGCGTAGGTCGCGGGTTCAAGTCCCGCCCTCGGCTTTTTTTTCTTAATCTCAGCGAAAAAAGTAATAGTTTTGTTGTAATTTTTTCCTGTCAGGGCAACAAAAATTCAGCATTTTTTGCAACCCGACAATCAGCTACAAAAAACTCTCACAAAACCATAAGCATCAGAAATGATGAATCAAGCAAAGAATCCATTAAACTTTCTCTGAATCAGTGAATTTGGGCATATTTGCCCTGTTTTTTTTCAGGCGGGTGTTACAAAAAGACAAAACTGTGTATAATGACCGCTGAAAACTTGAATCGAGGTTTGTATATGTCGCAAAATCTGCACGCCCTGATACTTGCCGCCGGCAAGGGCACACGCATGAAATCAGAATTGCCTAAAGTCGTACACCCGATCCTGGGCCGCCCGATGGTGGCCTATGTCATTGATGCCGTAAAAACTGTTGGCTGCGACCAGACAATTCTGGTGACCGGTTACAAAAGCGAACTGGTCAAAAAAGCCCTCGATTCATCAGACCTGCATTATGTTGAACAAACCGAACAACTTGGTACAGGCCATGCAGTGCAGTGTTATGTCAAAAACTGCGCGACAAAACCTGAAAATCTGCTGGTAGTCTGCGGTGACACACCTCTGATTTCGGTCGACACACTGCAAAAAATGATCGAGATTCATCGGCAACAAAAACCGGCCATTACCATGATGACTCTGATGATGAACGAACCGGGTAACTATGGTCGCATAATCCGCCATGAGGGCTCTGTAAAAGCGATCAGAGAAGCCCGCGACTGCAGTGCTGACGAATTGAATATCAAAGAAGTCAATCTGGCGGTATATCTTTTTGACTCTGCATTTCTGTTTGACAACATCTTTTCTCTGACCCCCAACAACCGCCAGCAGGAATATTATCTGACAGATCTTGTCGAAATTGCGGTAAGCAAAGGGTTAGCCGTAGCCACCTGCATTGAAAAAGACGAAGCCTCGACCCTTGGAATAAACAGCCGTCAGCATCTGGCTGAAATAAGCGGGATATTGCAAAAGCAGATTCTCGACAAACTCATGGATAAGGGTGTAACTATTACCTGCCCCGAGAATACCTTCATCGGGCCTGAGGTTGATATTGAGGCTGACACCACCATCCACCCCGGAACCATGCTTTCAGGTCGGTGCCGAATCGGGCGCGATTGCATCATTGGGCCTGGTTGCCGTATTTCAAATGCTGTCATTGGCAGCAACAACATGATTGAATATTGCGTCATCAGCAACACCAGTGTTGCTGACAATTCAAAAATAAGCCCATTCTCGGTAATCGAAGGAAACAGCTAAACACGGGCGTAGCACCAGGAGAAAAACATGCACAATTCACGGGTGAAAGTTTTTTCAGGGGCAGGGAATCAGGAACTTTTTTCTGAAGTATGCAAATGTCTCAATATTCCCGAGGGAAAGATTTTACACACCTCATTTGCTGATGGTGAGCTTTACTGCCGCATCGAAGAATCTGTGCGTGGCTGCGACACTTTTATCATTCAGCCGACCTGCCCTCCGGTTAACGAGAATCTGATGAAACTGCTGATAACCATGGATGCACTGCGCCGGGCCTCTGCCGCGAGTGTTACTGCGGTGGTTCCATATTTTGGCTATTCCCGCCAGGAAAAGAAAACAACCGGGCGTGAACCCGTAACCGCCAAACTGGTCGCCAATATCATCACCATTTCGGGCGCAAACCGCATGATGACCATCGATATGCACGACCCTGCACTGCAGGGTTTCTTTGATATTCCGGTAGACCATCTTTCTGCGGGCCGTCTGCTCGCAGAACATTTTCTCAAACGCGATCTGACTGATCACGTTGTTGTTTCTCCTGATACCGGCGGGGTTTTACGTGCCAGACAGTTCGGCAAGAAGCTCAATCTGCCAATGGCAATCATTGACAAACGTCGCCCCGAGAGCAACAAAGCCGTCGTTATGAATGTTATCGGCGATGTCTCAGGCAAACACGCTATCGTGATCGATGATATTATCGATACGGCCGGCACTCTGGTTAACGTAGCCGAAAGCCTCATGGAAAAGGGAGCAAAATCTGTCGTGGCCTGCTGCACGCACGCACTGCTGTCGCCGCCGGCCATTGACCGCCTGGCCAATTCACCGGTCAAAGAGATCGTCTGCACCAATTCAGTTCCCATAAGCAAAGAAAAGATCGATAAATGCAATATAAGCGTTCTTTCCCTGGCCCCTCTGGTCGGCGAAGCGATCAAAAGAATTTTTGAGAAACGCTCGGTAAGCGAGTTGTTTCTGTAAGTTACGAGGAGTTTTTGCAATGCCCAAGTCTCAGAAAGTTTTGACCTTTGCAGTTGCCACGGCAATCATTGCCACCAGCATGGGTGGTTGCGGCGGGAAAAAGAAAACAAACCCGGTTGCGACCAAAACTGCAACCGTAATGGAAACTGACGGCGAGAACAGCTATTCAAAGTGGAAGGAAAATACCAGGGTTCGTGCGGCCATCGACAGCCAGGACTTTGAAACAGCAATTTCCCTTTCAGCAGCGCGAATCGATGAAGACCCGGGTGATGCCAGAGCGCATTTTCTGCTTGGACAAGCTCTTCTTGAAAAGGGTGAGCTGATTAAGGCTCAAAAAAGCCTTGCGGCAGCGGTAAAGCTGTCTCCCGAAGACCTTAACTTCTCGCGCGAACTGAACAGATGTCGCGCAGCGATTGCCGACGCGGCCATTGACAAAGACCTTCCCAGTGAGGCGATTGAAATACTCAAACAACTTCTCGATGAAGGCTATCAACCGGCCCAGACAACAAAAAAACTGACAAAAGTTTATAGCCGCACCGGACTTAAACTCATAGAAAACGGCAACCATGAAGAAGCTGAAACACTGTTGCGTGAGGCTGCAAATGTGCTTCCTGACGAACCTGAGATCAAGGTCGGGCTGGCAAATCTTCTGATCAGCAAAGACCGGCTTATGGAAGCCGAACGAATTCTTAAAGCTCTTCAGGAAACCAGCCCCAACAATGAAGAAAGCATGATTGCCTATGCCCGCCTCCTGCACCGGATGGGTGAAGTTGACCGGGCGCAGCAGCTGGTAGAAAAAGTTCTAACCATTGCCCCCGGCAACCCGGACGCTCTTGCACTTAAAAGTGCATTTGGCAAAGATGTTCCATTAATCACGGTTGCGCGAATGCCAGAAACTGACCTGAATCTGGATGTGCTGCAGAAAAAGCTTAAAACCCAGGAACAAACAGGTAATCTTGCCGAGCAAAAAGAACTGCTCGAAACAATTACGGCCACTTTTCCTGGCGAAGACAACGCTTTTTTCAAGTTAAGCAGTGTCTGTGAAAGGCTTGGGCAGATCGATACAGCTACAACCCACATTGAAAAGTATCTACAGACCAGGCCAGACGATGCCCGCGGCCAGCTCCAATATGCCCGATGCCTTTATCAGAAAGGCAATCACGACAAAGCCCTTGAAATAATTGACAGGCTCGAGCCCACCTACCCCGACAAACTTGAAATTTTGAGTGAGCGCGGGCAGGTAATGGCGAGAACCGGCAATTTTGCCCAGGCCAGGGTTCACTGGAAACAAATACTGAACGATGACCCTGAGCACACCATTACCCTTTTCAACTTCGGGCAGCTCGAAATGGAATCAGGCAACCACGAAGAAGCTGCGGGTTATTTTGAAAAAGCCATTCGTAGAGAGCCCTTTAACAACAAATTCAGATATTTCGCCGGCTTGAACCTTATTCAGGGTGGGCAAAAAGACAAGGCAGGCGCCCTCTGGGAAGCCTCCAAAGCTTCACTCAATGCTCACGACCCCTATGCTGCACGAATTCTCAAAGCGCTCGGCGAAGAAACGCAGGCAGTTGCACCCCAGAACCTGTCACTTTCGGCACCGCCGCCATTGCTGAATTCACAGCCTTCAGACCCACAAAACCTGGCTGAAACGGTAATCATTCCAGGGCATGTAATCAATGAAAGCCCGGCTGACCCTGATTATGAAAGGGCTCTCGAATATGCCCGCGGAGGTTTGTTCAATGAGGCAATTCAATCTTTTAAAGCAGTTTTGACTCATGATCCCGATAATTTTAACGCTCTGATGAACCTTGGCAAGGTCTACACAGCCAAAGGGCAGCACCATCAGGCAACAGCACTTTTCCTCAAGGCACTTAAACTCGACGCAAAAAATATTTATGCTCTGAGAGCACTGGCTAATAATTATTCTGAGATCGGCATGCACGGTCTGGCCGCGCAGATTACCGATCAGGTTAGAGTAACAAACCCTTCTCAGGTCGAGGGTTTCCCCAGATATTCGCAAACGTCGCTCAAAAATGACCCACGCAGCATCGAACCGCTCGTTGAGGCACTGCTTGCTGAAGGTTTGAATTCTGAAGCGCTGGCGGTAGTTCAGAACGGTCTGACACAGCAGAATGAACTGACAGTGTTACATCTGCTTCAGGGTGATGTCTTTAAACAGATGGGGCAATACGAGCAGGCCCTTGAATCTTACCGAAACGCCCTCAACCACGATACTCAGAGCCCGGCCCCATTCATCAGGATCGGCGATCTGTTTCTGGCCTCGGGGCAGGCTACCGCTGCGGTTGAAGAATACCATAAAGCCTTGAAGACAAGCTTCATCGAGCCTGACAACATGTTCATCATTTCTGACAGATTCAGACAAATTGGCCGGGAAGCAGACGCAAAAGTCGTTCTAGGCCGAATAAAAGGGATGAATCTTAACCAGGAACAATTACAGAAACTTGACCAGCGCCTTGGCACAAGCCTTGCCGCGCCCCAGAAGGAGGAAACCCCATGACCAGAGAAACTTCACTCGCCAGTCTCGATAATGCAATCACCGAATTGCGCACTTCGATCAAGAATGTTTCTGACACAGAAGTCAGAAAAGAACTCGAAAAGACCCTGAAAAATCTCATGAAAGCCAGAGAAAAGATGAATCCAGCCAGACCGTTCTCGTCGCTTTATGTGGTCACGATTCCGTTTGTCGTAATTTTTGCTCTGGTTGGCATCTATTACTTCTCACGTCTGGCCGGCAAATGCACTAACAACTGATGAGAACCTTCGTTTTCGGGCCTGTTCCTTCACGACGACTGGGAATTTCTCTCGGGGTAGATCTCACCCCGACCAAGACCTGCTCGTTTGACTGCCTTTATTGCCAGTTGTCAAAGACCAGTTTTCACACTTCTACCCGCAGTGAGTTCTGTGACCCTGATGCTGTTCTGCTTGAGCTTAAAGAAACTCTGGCCGAAATAGCCCAGCCAGACTGGATAACCATCTCTGGAACTGGAGAACCAACTCTTCATTCTGGTCTCGGTTATATTCTTGCCGAGATCAAGAAACTCGGCAACGCCCCGGCCTGTGTCATCACCAACTCTTCTTTGATGTATCTGCCCGAAGTCAGAAACGAGCTCATGCTTGCCGATCGTCTGTTGCCAACACTTACAACCGTTAACGAGTTGACTTTTAAAAAAATTCACCGCCCGACGACCGACCTTAAACTAGATGACATTCTCGATGGCTTGAGACGCTTCATCAATGAATTTACCGGGGCAGTTGAAATTGAGATATTTGTCTGTCCTGGTATAAACGACTCTGATGCCGAGATCGACGGGCTGGGAAACTATCTGAACAGCCTTGACGGGCTTGAATCGGTTTATCTCAACACTGCAGTCAGAGTGCCGATTGACAGCGAAATACGCACGGCCGACCAGAATCGCCTCAACCGTTTTCGCGAGCGCCTTAAACTGAAAGTTCCAATTTCGACGGCTTTCGAACACAGCCTGGTACCGCCAAAGATCAGCAGCTGGAACCGACCGGCCGTGTCTTCAGATATCCTCAAACTTCTGCTTCGTCATCCATGCAGTGAAGAACAACTCGAAAAGGTTCTCGGTTCGAGCAACGAAAAAATTCTCAAACTGCTGGCCGAACTAGACAGGCAAAGACTGATAAAAAAAGAAGCTAATGGCTGCTGGTCGCTTGCAGTCGAAGAACAGAAGCAATAGATTACGGCGAAACTGCACCGTTTGAAATCTTTTCTTCAGCTTTCTTCAGCTTTCTTCAGCTTTTTTTCAGACTTGAGTCTCAGAATGGCTGTCGAGTTCAGGCGCAGGTCTTTTTTCAGTTCCAGGGTCAGAAACCCTTCGGCGGCAACAAATAAATCCACACGTGGGTTGTCGGTATTGATAAATTCAATACTGAATTTTCCTTTGCCATCTGTTACGGCTGTATGATAGCTTCCTGCAACATACGCACCACTGATTCCTTTGCCAGAAACGGCATCGATTACCTGCCCCTTCAAAGAATAGCTCTGCCTGCCGCTATTTGACAGCAGCTTATTTAAAAGATCTTCAAAAACCGTCTTTTCGATAAACCCACCTGGCTCGGCGAAATCTGCAGGAAATGAGCCGGCCGGCAATTTTGCCACCAGAATGTTTTCAGGCTGACTCTGGTAGGCAAAAGCTCTCATCAACTGCCTTGTTTCATATTTGTCTGAACGATGTTTGCGCAAATGCCTGGCAAGCTTCTGAAGGTAACACACGGTTTCAAGATTTCTCATGGGTTCTTCGGGCCTGAAACTGCCATCCGGGTACCCTGACATTATCTTCAATGAAAGAACCCGGGCGATTGCCTGCTGCCTGTTAGTATCAAGGTCATTGAAGCAACAGTCCAGGCTCGACGAGACAGGTATCTGAATATTGGCTAGAATATCTTCAAGCATCATGGCCAGGTCATAGCGATTCAGAAAATCTTTGGGAGACTCATAACTGAAAGCTGAAAAGAGAAGTGCCGAGGACAAAAGAATCATGGCGATCAGGAATTTTCTGGTGTTTTGAAAGTTCATAATTCTAAACCCCGGCCATTACCCAGACTTTTCCATCATGAAAAAATCTGAGTCTGCAAATTTCTGCGATACTTTTCAGCGCTTCCAGAGGGCTGACAGCCTCAAGCTCAACACTGAACGATTCTGGCAGCGAACCGGCAAATTTCAGGTCAATACCAGCCTGCCCGGCCAGTTCGCGCACTGCCGGTTCAAAAGGCGCATCCTGAAGGCTGATCACCGCCGGCGAATAATTACTCTCGAATGGATTCAAAAGCACCTTGCCGTGGCTCGCCTCTGCTTCAAGCATTCCAGACTTTTCAGTCAATCTGACCAAAACCCTCTTTTCAGCAAATCTTACCGACGCAAGACAGTCTTGCCTGATATAAAGCCTGAGGCGGACAAACCCGTCTTCTGGAGTTCCTTTGTCGATATAGGCCAGCTTCACATCACGACCGGCAACAGCTTTGCAAATGACATCGGGTGATAATTCGGTTGCCGGGAAATCCAGAGTCAGGCAGTTTTTGTGGCCTGAGAACTTGCTCACCGGTTTAACAACACGGTCTAACAACAGAATCAGATCAGAAAAATTCTCAGATTCAACAATGGAAATACTTTTCAATCTATTTCCCGTTGAACTGGCATTAGCGAGTCTCCAGGAGACCGCCGACAGAAGAATCATAAAGTACACCAGATAAATTGCCCTTTTCATAAGACTGGCCTCTTGTTGAAAAGTGCGCGTTCAAGCAGATAAAAACTTTTTATACGTGAGTTATCCCCTACATTCTCGGTTTTGCCGGCGACTGCGGCGATCTTTTCTCTGATAGACCGTGAGGAAACTTCGGAGCCTTCTTGAAAGAATGCCGAGCCGGGAATGCTTCGACCAAGATTCCTGGCAACCGCACTCAGAGCGTGGTTCCATTCAGCGGCAGAAATTGGCTCATATGGCGCAAGTTCAAGAATTTTGCGGTAGCCAATCGCCTGAATTCGAATGAGATTGGGGCAGAGGCTATAAACAGGATGGTCGGAGGGCACGTCGGCAAACGGAAGCAGCGAAACCTTAATGCTGTCTGTGCTGTTAAAAAGCTGATAGCTCATGACCACTGAAGCGACAAGAATAAAAAGAGCCAGAGTCAGGATACCCTTGAAGAATATTTTCCGCCGTGACCTTTTGCCGGATCGGAGATTTTTTGCAGCGAGAGCGGCACCGCAATTGCCACAGAATCTGGCAACCGCAATATTGTTTGCGCCACAGGTCTCACACTGGTGCCTGGCATGCATTCTTTTTTCTGATGCACTCATTTGCACGGAAGTTGTCTCCATAAACCTGATATCGGCATAAGAGCCAAAAATCTGTAACAATGATGTCTGCACTTTGAAAGAAAATTGGAGGTACAAAATTGTCGACAAGATAAACTGCCCGTGATAGAATTTTGCCTGTTAAAACTGGTTAAGGATCTGGAAGGGGTACATATAAACCGCCATGACACCCATTAGAAAGCTTATATTCATTCTGGCTGATGTCATTACGATATCGTTTTCTTTGATAGCAGCCATCTGGTTGAAATTCGACAAACTTGAACTTCAGCATATTCAGTATCTTTTGTTCATTATGCCGGTTATGATCCCGGTCGGGTTGATTTCCTTCTGGGCAATGGGTTTATACAACCGTACTCTGCGTTTTACCTCTCTGCCTGACATGGTAGCCGTCTTTACTGCCGTTACCGGCTATTCAACGCTTAAACTGGCTACAATTTATTTTCTTGAATCTTTTCCGAGTCTCAGTGCCGTCTTTATCATCGACTGGATGATATCTCTGATTCTTGTCGGCTCAAGCAGAATCGCACCGCGCGTATTGTTGAATATTATCGAAATCAGCCCTTTGCGCGGCTGGCTCTCACACAGAGGCCAGGGAAAATACAAAAGGGTTCTTATCGTCGGTGCGGGTCAGGGCGGAGAAAGCATTCTACGCGAGATTAAACGCAATATAAACCTGCCAATCGATGTGGTGGGTCTGATCGATGATAACCCAAAAAAACTGGGTCAGATTATTCATGGGGTCAAGGTAGTTGGTTCAACTGAAAAGCTTGCTGAAATTGCCGAAAAATTGCTTGCCGATGAAATCATTGTCGCCATCCCTTCTGCTTCAGGCACTGAATTGCGCCGCATTGTCAAACTCTGCCAGACCTCAAGTGTCAGGTTCAAAACACTCCCCGGCTTACAGGATCTGATCGGCGGCAAACTGGTGAGCCTGCAACTGCGCGATATTGCCATTGAAGATCTGTTGCGCCGCCCACCTTCCGAAATCAATCTTGCTGAAATCGCCGCTTATGTTACCGGAAAAACCGTTCTGGTAAGTGGTGCGGGCGGCAGCATCGGCAGCGAAATCTGCCGACAGATTCTGCCGTTTCAGCCGGCCAAGCTTCTGCTGCTCGGCCACGGCGAAAACAGTATTTTCAAAACTCACCAGGAACTTCTTGGTTCGCCAAATCTTGGTAACACAGCTCTGATTCCTATTATCACCGACATTCAGGACCGCGAAAAAATTGGTCATCTGTTTGCCGGCCATCGCCCTGACATTGTTTTTCATGCTGCTGCTCATAAACATGTGCCGCTCATGGAACTGAACCCGGAAGAAGCAGTTAAAAACAATGTTCTCGGCACAAGAAACCTGGTAGATGCCGCACACACTGCTGAAGTTGAACGATTTGTCATGATTTCGACCGACAAGGCCGTAAACCCAACCACGGTCATGGGTGCCAGCAAACGTGTTGCCGAAAAGATTCTCAAGTGCTATGCCAGACGCAGCGCAACCAGGTTTGTTGCCGTTCGTTTCGGCAATGTTCTCGGCAGTCGCGGTAGCGTCATACCGATGTTCAAACAGCAAATCGAGGCCGGGGGCCCAATCACCATCACGCACCCCAAAATGATCCGTTATTTCATGACTATTCCTGAAGCAAGCAAACTGGTCATTCAGGCCGGGTCTTATGGCAAAGGCGGCGAAGTGTTCATTCTTGACATGGGCGAACCGGTCAGAATTGTTGACCTGGCCGAAGACCTTATCAGACTTGCGGGCCTTGAAGTCGGCCGCGACATAGAAATCAAATACACAGGCATCAGACCCGGTGAAAAACTTTATGAAGAGTTATTAACCGCATCTGAAGGGATTACAGCAACCCGCAACAGCAAGATTTTTGTTGCCAGACCAGAAGAAGTTAACGAGACAGAGCTCATGGCCCAGGTCGAAAAGCTTGAACAGGCCGCCAGAATGGGCAAACCGCGCAATATTATCAGAGCTTTCCAGGACATAGTGCCTTCATTTGCACCTAACCGCGACATGATTCACAACGAAAAAATGCCGCGCGAAAACCATCAGACCAAGCTTGACGGCAAGCCCAAACTCAGGGTGGTAGGCTAAGTTAATATCCGCTGATTAAGCCAGGCTCCCGGTTTTGCGTATAATGCGAAACCGGGAGTCTGTTATAATTGCGCGTTAATTATATGATCGCCTGACAGCCTGCTGCTTTTAAGAGCAGGCGATGCCCATCAACTCTTATCGTCACCAGTTATTGGTGGAAAGGGTTGAGAAGAGGGCTGCTCGGGCTTAATGAAGTCGCTGCCTTTGCCGGGCTCTGCATGTGCTGGTATTACCGGCGGGTAAGGCTGGCTTTCGAGGGACGGTTTTTCTGTTTCGTGCCCTGAATTGCCTGGCTTGACTTCTTCTTTTGTCTGGTGAGCGGCCATGGGAGGATATGGCTGGCTATCGAGTTCACCGTGAATGCCTTCTGCCGGGTCACGGTTTTCGGTTTCATCGTCGATGAGCACCATATCATCAGAATCTTCAACTTTAGCGAAATACTGAAAAAGTTTTCGGTCGAAAGCTTTAAGAAAGGCTTCGACACATACCGGGTCAAACTGCTTACCGGAGAACTTCTGGAGCTCGCCAACTGCCGTCTTTACTGAGAGGCCTTTTCGATAAGGCCGGTTGGTGGTCATTGCGTCAAAGGCATCAGCCACACAAATTATCCGGCCGGCGAGCGGAATATTCTCGCCAGTGAGGTGTTCAGGATAGCCACGGCCATCATAGTATTCGTGGTGATGAAGAACGCCCGGAATTTTATCGGCAAGAAAATCAACCGGTCTGAGAATCTTGGCACCAATAGCCGGGTGTTTTTTAATTATTGCGTATTCTTCGTCAGTAAGACGACCGGGTTTGCGAATAATGCTGTCTTTGATACCGATTTTGCCAACATCGTGAAGCAGACCGGCATAGCGAATGCTTTCGATTTCTTTGGGTGGCAGATTGAGTTCTTCGGCGATAGCAACCGAGTAAAGGGTAACACGTCGGGAATGCCCCTGGGTATATGGGTCTTTTGCGTCGATAGCAGTGGCCAGAACCTCGATGGTAGAGAGATAAACCTTTTGAATATTCTCGTAGAGGCGGGCGTTTTCAATGGCAGAAACCGCCTGATTGGCCACATTTTCGAGGGTTTCAAGATCGTGATCATTAAATGGAATCTCACCGGTTCGGTTCAATACCTGAAGGACCCCGACAACTCGATCTTTAAGGCGCATTGGAACACAGATCATCGATCTGGTAACGAAACCTGATTTTTTATCAGCGCCCTTAAAAAAGCGTGGGTCTTTTTCGGTGTCTGGAACAATTACCGGTTTATTATTCTGAGCGCACCAACCGGCAAGACCGGTACCCATGGGAAGACGGATTTCCTGGAGTTTGGCACCGACATTCGGGTCACCTGAAACTATATGAAAATATAGTTCGTTTGTTTGATCATCGACAAGATAGACCGTTGAAGTTTCGCAGCGCATAACCTTGGTTGCGGTGCTCATAATC
>JAQUZA010000265.1 GCA_028691595.1 Candidatus Rifleibacteriota bacterium | reverse complement strand
CACCTGCATCCGGCCGGGCAGGCCGTTCTCGGCCACCTGTGCTCGCTTGCTGCGTCTGGTGGAGTGCAGCTTTTTATCGAGTCACATTCAGATCATTTTTTGAATGGTATCAGAGTCGCGGTTAAAGAAGGTGTAATCAGAAATGACCGGGTAAGTTTGTTTTTTCTTGAAAGAGGGCCAGGCCAGGCGCATGAGGCGAGAGTTGTTTCTCCGGTTATTGATCAGACCGGCCGCATTGATATCTGGCCGACAGGTTTTTTTGACGAAACTGATAAACAGCTGGAGAAGCTGCTATGACTTCGGCGCTGGTGTTTAACCACCATTCTCTGCTGTTTGATTCAATTTCTGACGCTGAGAATTCGCTGGCCGACTTTCTAAAAATATGTCTGGATGCCAGAAACAGTGGTATTGCGCCGGTTCTGGTCGATGCAGATATAGATAAAAGTTGGTTCAGAATCGAACTGGCCAGGGGTTATTTCTGGCGGGACTGGTATCAACAGAACAAGGACGGCCACAATAAGGATTTGATCGCAGCCTTTCGCAGTATTGCTACACATCAGCCGTTTTTTGATGAAAGCAATATTGCAGAGGCGATTGAACTTTTTGAAGTGGCGTTAAACGGTGATACAAATCTGTCGGCATTAAAAGCTGCAGCCTGGCACGATGCTCCATTGGTCAGCTTCCCAACCCGTGAACCATGGAACAGCACGCCAGTTACTGTAGAAGTCAGAACTCTAGAAGAAGATGCGCATTTGACGACCTACAGTAAAGACCTTTTAAACTTCTTTTCGCATGAACAGTTCATTGCTAAATTGGAGCATCTTACCAGGCAGATTCGTGCATCTGTTGAAAGCGGTGTTGATCTTTTCGAGAAACGGCAGACCTCATACCCGGGCCTGGTTTTTTGTGGCAAATCAGAAGAGCAACTGTTGAGATGGTCAGCTGGTATAACGCTTCTCAATCTGGTAGCGGAGGCCTTGAATAGTCTTAATCTTTTTTGTGTAAAATGGCAAAACGGCTTTTACCAGGATTTTCGACCGGAATATCTCAGGGAAAATGGTCTTAGTCGGAATGTCAGTGGTGAATCAGACAGCGTTAAGCAGAACCCTGAGTTAAGAAGGCATCGGGAATTTTTTCTGCCGACCGGCCAGAAAAAGTTGTTTGAGCATCATATCAAGCTGGCAAAAGGTTGCCGGCTGCATTTTTATGCTGATCAGGGAAAAAAGATCATATATGTTGGTTACATTGGCCCGCATCTGAGACTGAAATAGGCAGAACTGAGAAAATGACCATTCAACGCTTCTCGTCACGAACCAGCCGTCTCGATAAAGAATTTCTGGCCAAAGCACTTGTTGGTGCGACCAGATATTATCGTATCGCCGGCTATTTCAGAAGCTCTATCTTTGAACTTGTCGGCGAAGAGATTGCCAAAATTCCAGAAGTTAAGATCATCTGCAATTCAGAACTCGACATAAACGATTTTCTGGTGGCAAGTGGTCGGGAAACCGCTTTGAAACAACGCTGGAATGAAGTAGACGTTGCCGCTGACGCTTTTACGCGACAGAATCATTACCAGATTCTCGACCAGCTTCTGCATTCCGGAAATGTCGAAATCAGGGTGGTGCCAAAAGAAAGGCTGTTTCTGCACGGCAAGGCCGGCTCGATTCATTACCCTGATGGCAGTCGGCGTTCTTTTATCGGTTCGGTTAACGAGTCTAAAAGCGCTTTTGCCAGTAATTACGAGCTGGTCTGGCAGGATGATGACTCTGAAAGCGCCGACTGGGTCGAGCAGGAATTCTGGGCACTCTGGCAGGATGGTGTGCCGCTTCCCGAGGCAATATTGACCGAAATTCATCGCGTCGCTACCCGACGTGAGGTTAATATTACCGGGCTTGTTCCGCAGGCGGTGCCGCCGGCAGTAATGGCTGAAGCACCTATTTACAGAGGTGGCGAACAGTTACAGCCCTGGCAACGCTCTTTTGTAACCATGTTTCTCGAACATCGCGAGATTTACGGCAAAGCACGACTGCTTCTGGCTGACGAAGTCGGTGTCGGAAAAACCCTGTCAATGGCAACCAGTGGCCTGGTAAGCGCTCTGCTCGATGACGGCCCGGTTTTGATACTGGCGCCCTCGACCCTGACCATTGAATGGCAGATCGAAATGAAAGACAAGCTGGGCATACCTACTGCCGTGTGGTCTTCACAGAAAAAGGTCTGGATCGGCGAAGAAGGGCAGATTCTCTCGCCCCGTGGTGACAGGGCATCGATAAAAAAATGCCCGTATCGCATTGCCATAATTTCGACCGGCCTGATCATGCACCAGCGCGAAAATGGTCAGTATATTCATGAAGCCGGTATGCTGCTCGAAAAGCGCTACGGCACCCTGATTCTCGACGAAGCTCATAGGGCCAGACTGCGCGGCGGTCTTGGCGAAAAAGCCGCGCAGCCGAACAATCTTCTTGCGTTCATGCGCGAAATAGCCAAAAAGACGCGGCATCTGATATTAGGCACTGCCACGCCTATTCAGACCGATGTCAGAGAACTATGGGATCTTCTAAGCATACTAAGCAGCGGGGCAAACTTTGTGCTGGGCGATACTCTTTCTCCCTGGCGAAAACATGAAACTGCGATACCTTTAATAACCGGCAAAGCTGTTGTAAACTCAAGTGAAGATGCCTGGCATTGGCTGCGTAACCCATTACCGCCAGCAAACGAGCATCAGATTGTCGCCAACATCAGAGATAACTTGAGTATCAGGCCTGATATGTTCGACTGCTCGCATGATTTTGACAATCTCGATTACCTTGTTAAAGAGATGTGGCTCTCTGAATGCCTTGAACCCTGCTTTTTTCAACAATACAACCCGGTTCTCAGGCATGTGGTGGTGCGCAAGCGCAAACAGCTCGAAGACGATGGCCTGCTTGAAAAGGTTGGCGTTAATACCCACCCGATTCTGGCAAAAAGTTATCTCTACCAGGCAAGATTTATGGGACTTGGCATTTCAACCAATACTCCTTTCCAGGTTGCTTATGAAAAAGCCGGGGAGTTTTGCGATCTGTTAAGCAGCCGTGCGCCAGTAGGCGGCTTTATGAAAACCCTGCTGCTGCAGCGTATCTGTTCGAGTTTTGCTTCTGGTCTGAAAACCGCGCAAAAAATGCTTAAACACAGCATGGCCGATGACTACGACACCGAAGATGACGATATTGAACAGGTCGAGCATGTTCTCAGCAGCATGTCACCCGATGAAGTCGCCTGCCTGCAGGAAATCGAAGAGCAGCTCTCACGCCCTGAAGCTGTTGATTCAAAGCTCGATACGGTCAAATGGTTTTTGACTGAGTTCCCAACTGATGGCAAAACCTGGTTGGAACACGGCTGCATTATCTTCAGTCAATATTACGATACTGTTGAATGGGTAGCCAGCGAACTGGCAAAGTCATACCCTGATCAGGTTGTCGCCGTTTATGCCGGTGTCGGTAAAAGCCGACTGTATAAAGGAACCGAGTTCAACAGCGTCGAGCGTGAAACCATCAAACAGGCAGTCCGTAAACACGAAATTAAACTGGTAGTGGCAACCGATGCCGCCTGCGAAGGTCTTAACCTGCAAACCCTCGGCACCCTCATCAACATCGACCTGCCCTGGAACCCCTCACGTCTGGAACAGCGGCTCGGCCGCATCAGACGTTTCGGCCAGGCACGCAAATACGTAGATATGTTAAATCTTGTCTACGGCGATACCCAAGATGAAAAAATATATGGTGTTCTGTCTGATCGAATGCGCGACACTTACGATATTTTCGGCAGCCTGCCCGATACCATCGACGACGACTGGATTCAAGACGAAAACCAGTTAAAAGCAAGAATCGACGCCTACATTCACGAACGCAAAGCCGCCCAGAACGCCTTCAGCGTTAAATATCGCAACTCAGTAGACCCCGAAGCCAACCGATGGGAGCGCTGCGCCGAAGTCCTCTCCCGTCGCGACATCATCAACAAGCTCAGCGAACCCTGGTAACTATAATAAACACAATCACAGAAAGGATACGTAATGCCAGAACTTAGCGTCAGCCGCAAAACAATCAGCAAACTTTTATCAGAAATGCAGAACCGGAAATTTATCATTCCGGATTTTCAAAGGCCTTATAAATGGGACATGGAAAAATGTGAGACTTTATGGAACGACATCAGAGATTTTCATGAGTCTATGCCCGTTGGGGCAAAATCTGATGAATATTTTCTCGGAACTATTGTTTCCTGCAAAAATGAAAGTAACGAAGATAATATTGAGATCATTGACGGGCAGCAGAGAATAACCTCTTTTTTCCTCATTCTAAGAGCGTTTTATAAAAAGCTTGAGAATATGCCTGAAGACCTGAATGTAATCGGCCTCAAAAACCAGCTGGCACCATGCATTTGGGATGTTGACAGTATTTCCCAGCAGGTAGCAGACAGAAAAAAACTGCATGTCGAATCGCTGGTGGCGACAGATGACGATAAGGCAGCATTTCATGATATTTTAGAAACGGGCTTTGCTGATAGCTCAGCTAAAGACCTGTATTCTATCAACTTCAATTTTTTTAAAGACAAATGTGAACAGTATGCCAAAGATGCGCCGATGCAGTGGCAGCCACTTTGTGTAACAATTTTGCACAAATGCATTATTCTGCCGATTGAATGCAATAACTCAGATACTGCCCTGACCATTTTCTCAACTCTTAACGACAGGGGTCTGCCACTTTCTGACTCTGATATTTTCAAAGCTCAGATATACAAGTCAAAGCCAGACAGTTCGGCGAAAGAGACTTTTACAAATGCCTGGAAAGAGCTTACCAGCATCTGTAAGAGTGCCGGGATAAATCTGGACGAGATTTTCAGATACTATACCCATATTGTAAGGGCCAAAAATAACGATAAATCGAAGGAAACCGGTCTAAGAAAATTTTATGCCCAGAATAATTACGAAAAGCTGAAAAGCACGACAATAATCAATGATTTGACTGACCTGGCGAACTTCTGGCTTTATATCAACACCAGTAAAGAGCCGGAAGATGTTTGTTATAAAATCTCATTAGAAGCAAGAAAATTCCTTCATTGCCTGGATTGCTACCCGAACGACTTCTGGAAGTATATAACCAGCGTTTTCTTCCATTGGAACAAAGATAAACC
>JAQUZA010000264.1 GCA_028691595.1 Candidatus Rifleibacteriota bacterium | reverse complement strand
ATTGTTCCTGCCGACCAGAAAGAGCCTGGTCTGCAGCGTGGCCGTGAGCGCATGATCCAGGGAACCATCAGTTACATGCCGGCTATTTTCGGCCTGACGCTTGCCGGTATGGTTGTTCAGCACCTCACCGGCTTCAAAACCGCCAGAGAGACTCCCGCCGGCCAGGCGCTGAAAAAAAGTGACAGTGCCCCGGCTGAACAGCCCAAGGATTGAAGCCTGCAATCACCTTGATCGGGCAGATAGCTTAGTGGTCTGTCAAAGTCGAAGATACAAAATCGACGTCCTCGATGTCATCCCCGTGCAAACGGGGATCTAAGCCTTTAGAGATAAGATTCCCGCTTGCGCGTGAATGACGGAATTACTACAGATTCAACTTTGACAAAGCACTAGTCCTCTGTCAACATTGAACATGCAAAATCAGCGTCCTCGATGTCATCCCCGTGCAAACGGGGATCTAAGCCTTTAGAGATAAGATTCCCGCTTGCGCGGGAATGACGGAATTACTACAGATTCAACTTTGACAAAGCACTAGCAGTTCTGCTTGTTGGTGACCAGGTTTGCAAATCTCAGATCAGTCGAGTGGGGCGAAGAGATCGAGCATCTGCTGCGGCGAAATGTTTTCAGGGCGAACCTTTGCGTCTATGCCCATACGGGCAAAGCGTTCATCCCAGTCTGTTTCCCTGAATTGTTTGCGTAGCAGCGGCAGAGCCATTTTGCGGCGCTGATTAAAGAGAAATGAAGCAATTTTAAGGGCTTTAAACCGCTGCTGTTTTTCGGGCTCAGTTAAAGACAAGGGCTCGAGAATCAGTATAGAACTGTTGATCTTGGGTGGTGGGGCAAAAGATGAGGGCGGGTAGGTGCCACCGACTCTGGCATTGGCAAAAAAGGCCGTATGAACCGACAAAAAACTGTATTCACGATGGTTGCAGGGTGCAGCCGCTTTTACAGCCACTTCCTGTTGCAGAAGAAAAACCAGGCGCTCAGCCACGGGCCCGTTTTCAAGAAATCTTCTGATAATCGGGGTGCCACAATAATAAGGCAGATTGCCACAGACGAGAAGCGGGCGGTCAACAGCCGGCAGGGCCGAATCTGGCAACTCTAGAAAATCCCCCCAGATAATTTTTGCCTGCGGAAAATCTTTGGCAAGAGATTCTTTCAGTCTTTCATCGATCTCAAACAATTGCAGCGCCGCTCCGGTTTGTGCCAGACGCGTTGTCAAAGCACCTTTTCCCGGGCCGATTTCCCATATCTGATGCTGTGGGGTGGCGGCCAGGCTGGCAATAATTTCTTCGGGTATGCGTTCGTCAATGCAGAAATTCTGCCCGAGCGACTTTTTCGCTTTGATAAAATCAGGTTCGTGAACACGCTTTGTATTAATTCTTGCCATCCGGGTCATCCTTCCAGAAATCTTCAGAGTCTTCAGGCCGCCGTTCTATATCGCGCAAAACCGTAAAATATTCGTTGCGAATGGCCTTCTTCAAAGAACTGCCCTGAATCAACTGCAGCACTTTAACTGTCATTTCCCGTTTTGCCAGCTTGATATCGATGACATCACCAGCCGAGATTTCGCGGGTGGGCTTGGCTACTACCTGATTTACCAGAATAAGGCCAAGCTTGCAGGCTTCGTTGGCAAGGGTGCGGCGTTTTATCAGGCCGGTAACCTGCAGGTATTTATCAAGTCGCATTTCTCGTTCTCCTTTGGCCGGGCTTGTTAATGAAGGTATATATTAGCAGAAACGCCCCGGGCACCTGGCCCGGGGCGTTTCTGCCTGCGATCAGAGCAGATTGAGTGCTTCGGGGTGACGCACTACGTAGGCTTTGCTGCTCAAACCCTTGATAAAATAAGACCAGAGTTCTTCCTGATAATCATTGCGCAGTTTCTTTTTGAGCTGCGAAATAACTTCAGGAGTCATGGAGGCCTTTACTCCAGGGGTTTCGTTTTCTTCGAGCAGAGCGATCACGTAACCGTAAGGGGTCTGAACCGGGGCGGTGAACTGCCCTTTGTTGAGCGACCATACGGCCTTGTCAAGAGCTTCAGACAGTTGACCGCGTTTTACCGGGGCGGTCTGGCCACCACGGCTTGCTGAGCCGTCAATAGAATACTTGTTGGCCAGCAGAGCGAAGATCTCGCCCTGATTCAAGCGGGCGTGAATTTCATTGGCGATCTTTTCTTCGGCGACGACGATCTGTCTGATTTTGCGGGTGGCAGGAATATCGAGCTGATCGATGTTTGCTTCGAATTCTTTTTTAAGTTCTTCTTCAGAGGGTTCGAGGGTAACCATTCTTCTGATCTTGCCCTTGATTTCTTCGAACTTTTCGAAGCGGTTGGCTTCATAGGCGGTAACTTCGATGAAATGCCAGCCAAGCTCACTTTTAAAAGGTCCGGCAACTTTTGATTTCCAGTTGTTGTCTTTGACCAGGGTGGTCAGCTGCTTATGAACTTCGGCGAGGTAGGTGCGGCCGTTGTCAGAAAACTTACCGGCTCCGTCTGAGAGGCTGTAACTTGAAAAGCCCGGATTTGTAGAGAAGGGCAGGGGGCCGAAAGAAATTTTGCCGTCATCAGCTTCGGCTTTGATGGCCTTAGCAAGCTGGGAAACTGAAGCGGCAGGGTTTGCGGCTCTGATTTTTTCGGCTTCGGCCTGGGCGAGTTTTTCCTGGTTTTCTTTTTCAATAACGGCACGGATGGTTTTCTTGAGTGACGAGGTCAGGCCAAGCTGAACGGGCTCAAGCACTTTTTCAAGTTTGAAAAGATGAAAACCGTTACGGGTCTGAATTACTTCGCTCATTTCGCCAGCCTGAAGGTTGCCGAGGGCTGTTTCGATTTCTTTGCTGATAAAACCGCTATTGTCACAGATTTCGTCGCGCAGAATCGCCTGCTGTTCAGCAGAGTAGTCTTCGGTTATTTCGCCGGTGAAGAAGACGGGAAGCAGGCCGCCATTTTTGCGTGATGCGCCGGTTGAATTCAATTTGACCATGTTGGCAAAGGTTTCGTTGCCATGAAAAACCTTCTGCTTAACATTCTCGAGCGTTGAAGCTGCATTGATTTCTGCCTGAGCAAAGCGGATTTCGCTGGTCAGCTGTTCTTTAACATCTTCAAAAGACTGCACTTTTTCGGGAATGCGGGCATCCACCTTGATGATGTGATAGCCATACTGGCTTCTGACCGGTTCGGTTACCTTGCCGATCTGAGCTGAGAAAGCTGCTTCTTCAAAAGGCTTGACCATTGAACCGCGCGCAAATTCGCCCAGGTCGCCGCCCTTTTTGGCTGAACCCGTATCATCAGAATTTGCTGTGGCAAGTGTGGCAAAATCTTCGCCGGCATTGACTTTGGCAAGTATGGCTTCGATTTTTGCTTTTGCGGCTGCAAAAGCCTTTTCTTCGTCGAAGGCAGCACTCACATCAAATTCAAAGCTTGTGGCTCCGTCTTTGATGATCAAAGTTGCCGGTTGGGCATCTGCTTCAGCAAGAATGGCAACCTGACCGTTAACGGCGGCTTTGCTGGCACCGGTAAAGGGCAACTCAAGAGCTTTGGCAGCCTTTTCCATGCTGGCGGCATCTGGATGCAAAGTTTTGCCATCGGCAGTTACCAGGGTGAAATTGTCATAATTGAGGTTGGTACCGACCTGGAGAGCGGCAAAACCGGCATCAAAGGTGAACAGGGTTTTGCCATCAACCTGGGTGCTGGTGAAGTTGCGCAGATTCAACTTGAATGACGCAAATTCATGGTCGAAGTTGTTGGCGGGCTTGATCAGAATGTGGCTGGCCTTGACTTTTTCTGGGGTCTTGAATTTTTCGAGGTTTTCGTTGAACCGGTTGCGCAGATCTTTTTCGCTGACAGCGATGTTTGCAAGATACGCCGGATCAGTGTGCTTGACAAAAATGTGAGAAACTTCGTAGCGCTTCGAGCTCAGGTATTTGCCACGATTGGCATCAAAATGAGTCTTGATCTGGTCTTCGCTGACTTCTGTCTTGCCGGCAAAATCGGCCGGTGAAATCAGCAGGTGATCGAAGCTGATTTCGTCATCCTGTTTGAAGCGATCTTTGTTGGTTTCGTAATAGTTTTTGAGAAATTCTTCGGTGGCGCTGGCCGGTGGCACTGGTGCCATGACCTTCTGAGCGACGGCCTGAAAAGTAATCTGGCGCAGTCTCTGATCGCCATACTCTTCTGAAGTCAGGCCTTCCTGGCGGAGCTTGCGTTCGAATTCCATCGGAGTAATCTGCTGGCGGTCACTTTCAACGAGTGCCTGGGCAGTAACCTGAGGTCTGATGTTGTTAGCTCTGGCAAACAGGTCGAGCAGGGCCATTGACACCAGGCTTTCGAGAGCCCTTTCCTTGAGCATGCCGCTGTAAAATTCTTTAATGCCTTCTGGCATCTGCTGCAGCTGCTGGTATTCTGGAGTGTCTTTGATGGCGCGCCAGACGGTTTTGATATCGATAACAGTCGTGAGTGAAGCGTTTTCAGAGGGGTAAGAGACGTGCACGACCGGCAGATTAACCTTGTCGCGCAAATTCTGCGGAATAGCGTTGCGCAAAGTTTCTGCTTTGGCTTCTGACTCGTCAGCACTGCGTTTGCGTTCTTCCTGCTGCTGAATTGATCTGCTGGTGCCGTAGCCGATAATAAAAATCGACCCGACAAACAGAATTACTGTTGCCCAGATAATCTCTTTAATGTGTAATCTGAGCCATCGCATTGACATAAAACCTGGATTGGACATGCTGCGGTCACCTCTTCAGTCTGTCTTGATAAATACTCCCGATGCCCCAACAAGTATATGGGGGGCGTGCGGGATGGTGGATTATATCACCCCCCCGTTACCACTGTCAAAATTAATCTGCAAAGCAACGACAAATGCGTATAAGCTTAAAAGAATTCTGATACCGTGCTAATGCTTGTGAAAATAATCTTTAAAACCGTTTGTCTTGACTGCTGATCAAGACTCTGTTAATTTGTATCTAATTGAGTATCATTATAAGTCTATAAGTTCAGGAGAAAAGAGTATGAAGTTTTTTATCAGTCTTCTCGTAGTTTTCATGATGCTTGGCTTTGTTGCAACCCCCGCCATGGCCTGTGACCATAATTGCGGCGATTGCCCCAACAGCGGTGACTGCGACCATAATCATGATGACGATTGCGAACGTGCCGATGGTGGCAACGGTAACAATGGTGATGACGATGGCG
>JAQUZA010000263.1 GCA_028691595.1 Candidatus Rifleibacteriota bacterium | reverse complement strand
CTCAAAGGTCTGGTATTCTGGTCACAGGGCCAGAAACGCCTGGCCGAAGATGCCATGAAAAAGGCTTTCTATGCCAACAGAAAACATGCTTTGCAGCGTTACGTATTGAGAAACATCGGGCTGCTGATGTTGTCAAACCGTGACCGGGATACTGCTTCTCAGATGTATAACCTTGCCAGGCCTTTTAAACAGGGGTATATCCTGCTTGAAAGCGAAGCAGCGCTTTTGAAGAAAAACTGAAGTTTAAGAAGGGCCGATGGACCCGGTAAAAGATTTTTTTGCTGATCTCCGCTCCCCGGATCCCTCGATCCGTTTTTCGGTTTTGTCGCGCATAGAAGATTTTACCCTGACCGAAGAACAGCTCAAAGTTTTTGCCGGGCTGCTTACCCTCGAACAGGACCCCGGCATCCGTTTTCACATGCAGAAGGTGCTGGCGCGGTCTGCCAGCCGTGAAAAGGGTCGTGCCGATACAATTCAGTTTGAAGAACTGCTGAATAACCCTCATCGTGATGAAATTGCCCTGGCCTTGCTGCTCGAGTCGGTTAAAAAGGGTGAGGCCGAAACCGTTGCCACAGGCTTAAGAAAGGCCGGGTGGCCATCTTTTTCGCTGCAGCTGCTGCCTTCGGTTTTGAAATTCTTAAAAAAGTTCGGGTCCGGGGAAGATGTTGACGCGGTTGCAGCCCTTTGCCAGCATTCTGATCCGCGGGTTTTGAGTGCCGCGATCGAGGCTCTCGAAAAACTTAACCCTGAACGCCTCAGAGAGCATATCGTTCCGCTGCTGCTGAATAAAAATTTCGGCATCAGATCCAGGGCCGTCAGAATTCTTTATCGCTACGACCAGAGCGAGGCGATTCGCCATTTTGAATCGATGCTGTTTGCCAGCAGCGAAGACGAGAAGCAGGCAGCCCTTTTCCATTCGTTCTTTTTTCCATTTAAACAGATCGAATCATTGATGCTGCGCTATATAAGTGTCGAAGTCGACCCAGAAC
Source organism: Candidatus Rifleibacteriota bacterium (assembly GCA_028691595.1). GTDB lineage: Bacteria > Muiribacteriota > Ozemobacteria > Ozemobacterales > Ozemobacteraceae > Rifleibacterium. Next base: position 4,237 of record JAQUZA010000263.1, on the reverse strand, counting down.
TCATAAAAAAAGCCGGGCTGGTATTTATGGCCAACCCTGATCGTCAGATTCCCATGCGCCTGCTTGAAGCCAGGCAGGCTTGTGTGGGCGAAAAATACCAGCTGATTGACTCAATTCTCAAGGGAGTGCTGCAGTCTCTTTTTATGGCCGGCATCGTTAACGCTGAGCCTGCTCAGATGCTGCAGGTTCTCGAGACCCACTTCAGAGAGAAGCGTATCAAACTTTTCATTGAACGCTTCAGTCTCGGTCTGAAGTCGCTTGACCCGCAGACGCGCCTGAAGTCAGCTTTAAAGCTCTGCGAACTATTAAGACACGGGGTTGAAGAACCTCGTTCTCTGATAGAGCATTTTCTCAAAACCGAACCCGAAGAAGTAATACGCAGCCAGGTCGGGCGGTTTCTTGAGTCAGGTACACTTGAACCCGACAAAGTTGTTCAGACACCCGAGCAGATAAAGGCGCGCAGTTTCTCTGAATACACGTCAGAACAGCGTCATCGGATTCTCGATTCAGTTACCCGTGAAAACTATGACCAGATAATGGCTGTGGTTCTGCCTGAAATTGGTTGTCTTGAAACTGACGGGCAGGTTACGGTTCTTTCAGCAATTGAGAGGTATGGTGGCCCCAAAGAGACTGAGACTGTGTTGCGCTTTCTTGACAGCGATAATTCTGATTTATTAACTGCTGCTATCGATGCTTTGAGTGCCATTAATCCGGAAGCTCTGCACCCTCTGCTGCCTCAGTTGATCAAGCACAGATTTGATGAGGTTAAGGTTGCCGCGATTAAGGTTTTTGCGCTGTTTGATAAAAAGCAGGCAATCTCTCTCGTTGAGCAGATGCTGCATTCTATTAAACCGGTGCAACGCCGCAACGCCATTTTCTGTCTGGCTCACTTTGATTTCGCTTCGGTCAGTCAGATCCTGCTTGGGGCAATCAAGAATGAGTCTGATGAAGAGAACCTTCAGCAGATTTTTTCAATAATGAAATCGAATCCAGATGAAGAAACCTTTTATAAAACCTATATCGAAGCGCGAAATGGTCGGTCAGCAAAAGCTGAGATGTATAAGGAGCTCTACTCAGAACTTGCCAGGCAGATAGTTGCATCAGACCCGGCAAAAACTGAAGCTCTTCTCTATGCCACCGCAGAAGAAAAGCTTGAAGAAGAAAATCGCAGCCGATCGCAGCGCTCGGCCTACCAGCTCGAAAAAATTCAGAAAATACGCCAGACTTCACAGGTAAGTGACCAGATAGACCCTGGCCTGGTAAGATTTGCCGTGGTTGCTTATGCCGTTGGCGCTGTAATCACAGCTATTATCTGGTTCGGATTTATGGCACCCTCATCACAAAAAGCGAATCCTGGCATTAAAACCGCCGCAGCGCCTTTTAAGCAGGTCACCCGAATGATCCGAGGGCTGGTTAATGAATGCCGACCAGCAGGCAGGCTTGTTTTCGTCAGCGATTCGAGCGGGCAAAAACTTTATCGCATTTTTTTCCCTGAAGATAAAGGAAAATTGCCGGCTGTCGGCGACCAGTTCAACGGCCAGGTAAAAATCACCGGTGAGCAGAACGGCGAAATTCAGGCTGAATTGCTGACAGCCTTTTAAGAATTGACATCGGCACCCATAAACATTAACATCAGGGCATGAGCAACTTCACTATAACAACAGCAAATATCAACGGGGTGTTTATTATTCGCCCATGCGGATATGTCGATGAGCACGGGGGCGCTGCTATTTTTGCCACGGTTCAGAAGGCATTACCAGAGGGCTACCAGAAGTTTATTCTCAATCTGGGCGGGTCCCCGGTCATCAACTCACAGGGAATCGCTCAAATAATTGAGCTTGCTGAAATTATCGTCGATGAAAAAAGCGGGGAATTAGCTTTTACCGGTCTGAGTGAACTGGCTGGCGGCGTTTTTAAAATGGTTGGCCTGCTGCAGATGGGCGATGCTTACCCCAGTGAACAGGAAGCGGTTGAGGCGATGGCGGGTTGAAGCCTGTTATCACCCCGACTGGACTAATCGCAGTAAATAATATATATTTAAAGTACGGAAGTGGAAGTAGACAAGGAGGTCTATAGCCGTGGTCAGCAGAACAACAAATCCAGACAGGGTACACAGCAACCTGGTCAGGGCCGACGAAGCTCGCGGAAAGTCACTAGAAAGACTGGCGGGCGGAAAAAAGATCAACAAGGCCAGTGACGACCCCACCGGTCTTGCTATGGCGAAAACTCTTGAATCTCAGACCCGCGGTCTGATTCAGCAGATTGGTATTCGCCAGAACGAAATCTCGATGCTTCAGACAGCTGAGGGTGCTCTTGGCTCAGTCAACGAGATGGTTCAGCGCATCAATGAGCTCGCAGTGCAGGCTTCTAACGGCACGCTCACTGACGCAGATCGCAGCAATATTCAGCTCGAAGTCGATCAGCTAAGTGCTCAGATCGATCAGACCGTTAATAACACCGTTTATAATGAACAGAAACTTCTCGACGGCTCTCTGCAGCTTAAGCTTCAGGGTGGCCAGACCTTCGCTCAGCCTGCTGCAACCGCATCGGCGCTCGGGCTCGGCGGTCTGTCGCTTACCTCAACCCCGGCGGCCGGTCAGGCAATTGACCAGGCTGCTCAGGCTCTAAGCAGTCTGAATTCGCAGAGAAGTTCGATTGGGGCCGCCGTAAAGGGTATTTCAAGCCAGGTTTCCAATTTGCAGAATGAGCTGGTGAACGTTACCGCAGCCCAGTCGAGAATCGAAGATGTCGATATGGCCGCAGAAATGATCAACCTGAGCCTCAATGAGCTGCAGTCAAAAGCTGCCATAAAAGCCTTTCAGATCAAAGACGAAAATCGGCAGACCATTCTGACTCTTCTTGGTGACTGATTAATTTAAAGTTGTCAAAAAAACTCCCGGTAGCAACTGCTTACCGGGAGTTTTTTTATTGGGGGCGTTTGGGGTGACAAAGTTTAGAGGGTGAGGGGCTCAAATCTTGGTTGTTTAAGCGGAATAGAATCAATGACGGCTTTGATCTGCTCTATGGTTTTGCCGTAGCCCATACCTTGCAGCTTGCCATGCTCATCGATTGGCCAGCTGCCCTGAATGCTGTTAAAAACTTCATAATGGTTCTCATTTTTCTTGAGAAAAAGAACATACGTAGTGCCTTCGCTAAATTCGGGCATATCTTCGACACCACGATAATTTTTTATTTTGAGGTTCTCGCCGGCCTTTGCTTCGCCCTTCATGGCTTCATTGACTTCGAACAGGCAGGCAAGTATTTCCGGGCCTTCCGGTAATTTTCCAGCCGGTTTAACAGCGGTTATTCTGCCTTTTACTACAACGTCTGCACCTTGCACAAGCTGTTCGATGCTGAGTGTTTCGATCATTGCGTAGCCTCCGATGGCGGTAAGCGCCATGATTAGGGCAATAATAGTCTTTTTCATTTGTTTCTCCGTTATCAGCTATCACTTCGCCACATTGTAACATTTTTGTCCCCACGGGTAAAATCTGGCAATGGTAAAGTTTTGCAAACTCGTTGACAATAGCAGGCGGGGTTGAGATTATCTTTGTATGCCAGCTAAAAATCTGCATAATATGATTGCTGCCAGATCGCGTGGTTTTGCCATTATGATCGCTTTGATCATAGGTACGGTGCTGCTGGTGCTTGGGGTGTCGCTCTACTCGTTTGTCGGCCACCAGCACAGCGGTATGCAGACAATTGTTAATGGTGAAGTTGCGCATTTTCTCGCTGAAGCCGGCATTAACAGCAGTATTGGGGCTGTAAGGGCCAGCATTGCCAGAAGCCTTGAGGGCAGCGCTGGCGGGAAAAAGCTGGCAAGCCTGCTGCTGCAGCCGGGTGAGTTGAGCGATACCTGCATCAATGATTTGCTCGATACAACCTGGAACAGCGATCTTGAGGCTTTTGCCCGCGAAGTCGACAAGGAAGCTTCAATTCGTGTAGATGTCTGGTTGAGAGATTTTATCAGAGCTGAAGCCGACCCGACTATATGGTCTGACCCCGTTGCCCGGCAGGGTTTTCTGGTAATCGAGGCGACCGGTGGTTTTAAAAATTCACAGCGCAAAATTGCCATCAAGCGTCAGGTAAGGGTTGCCAGTTCTCTTCCCGGGGCACTTAGCAAGTTTACTCTTTTTGTCGGAGATGCTGCCCGCCGCAGCGAAGACAGTTTCAACCTGATTCGCAATGATTATCGCGGTATGATAACTGACGGGCCAAAACCCCTGATTTTTTATAA
>JAQUZA010000262.1 GCA_028691595.1 Candidatus Rifleibacteriota bacterium | reverse complement strand
TCATCGATGCCGCCACCATGAAGGTTAAACCCCTGCGCAAATTCATCGCCGTGCAGATCGCCGATGCAAAAGCGAAAGGCGTGCTTTTTTCGCTGCACCTCAAAGCAACCATGATGAAAATTTCTGACCCGATCATGTTCGGGCACGTAGTCAGCGTCTTCTTCAAAGATGTTTTCGAAAAACATGCTGCCACCCTCAAACAGATCGGTTTCAACCCCAACAACGGCCTGGGCGAACTTTTCGAAAAGATAAAAACGCTGCCGGCCGAAAAACAGGCCGCCATTCAGCACGATATTGAAGAAACAATCAAAAACCAGCCCCAGCTTGCTTATGTGAACTCCGATAAGGGCATCACCAACCTGCATGTTCCAAGTGATGTGATCATCGACGCCTCAATGCCGGCAGCCATCAGAGCCGGCGGCAAAATGTACGGGGCCGATGGCAAAATGTACGACATGAAGGCCGTTATTCCTGATCGCGCCTATGCTCGCATTTATCAGGCCACCATCGATTTCTGCAAAGAAAACGGGGCCTTCGACCCACGCACCATGGGCAGCATTTCAAACATCGGCCTGATGGCCCAGAAAGCCGAAGAATACGGCTCTCACGACAAGACCTTTGAAATTTATGGTGATGGTCTGGTGCGCGTTATCAATACCGACGGCAAGGTTCTCTTCGAGCACCATGTCGACAACGGTGACATCTGGAGAATGTGCCAGACAAAAGATCTTCCGATTCGCGACTGGGTAAAGCTGGCCGTTTCGAGAGCCCGCATAACCGGCACCCCGGCCTACTTCTGGCTTACCGATGAACGTGCCCACGACCGCAGCCTGATTGCCAAAGTTCGCAAGTATCTGCCCGAACACGACACTACTGGCCTCGACATTCAGATCATGCCGCCGAGCAAGGCGATTGTCGCCAGCATGCAGCGCATGAAAGAAGGCAAAGATACCATTTCTGTCACCGGCAACGTGCTGCGCGATTACCTGACTGACCTGTTCCCGATTCTTGAACTGGGTACCAGCGCCAAGATGCTGTCTATTGTGCCGTTGCTCAACGGTGGCGGCCTCTATGAAACCGGTGCCGGCGGCTCAGCCCCCAAACACGTGCAGCAGTTCGTTGAAGAAGGGCACCTCCGCTGGGATTCCCTGGGAGAATTTCTGGCCCTCGGCGTTTCTCTCGAAGATTTCGGTCGCCGCAACAACAACCCCAAAGCCGGGGTTCTGGCCAAAGCCCTGAACGACGCGATCGGCAAAGTGCTCGAAAACAATATCACCCCGTCACGCGACGCAACCAGCGGCATTGACAACCGTGGCACTCATATCTTTCTGGCCCGTTACTGGGCAGAAGCCATGGCCGCCCAAAACGATGACAAGCAGCTCAAAGAGCGCTTTGCCACTCTGGCCGCCAGACTTGGCGAAAACCACGATACCATTCTGGCCGAAATCAACAGCAGACGCAACAAACCCCTTGATATCGGCGGCTACTACAAACCCGAAGCCAGCAAAGTAACGCAGGCAATGCGCCCCAGCCAGACTTTTAACAAGATTCTCGCAGATTTCCTGGCCGCACCGGCCGAAGGGCGTTACGCCACCACCGGAGCCTGATTCCAGGCATCGAGACTTCACAACCCCGGTCAGGGCGAGCAAATGCCCCGGCCGGGGTTTTTCCTTACCGGCTGATAGCTGCGCCGTCGAACCGGAGATCGTTATTTAATAATCCTTAAATCAATTTTCATTGGAGAATAAATCGACAAGCCCTTGCGCGGGAAAGACAATTTTCTTTTCCGTCGTTACGGGCCTGGACCCGGAATCCATGAATTTAAGGCGTTTGCCCTGCGGCTGTGAGGTTGTAATTCACCTGAGGGTAAGTTTATGGTAAGCTGTGAATTCGACAGCAAAATTACCGCCGGGTCTGAAAAGCAGCGCCCGGTCGCTAAATTACGGGGTTTATAATGCTCTATACCGCTTTGTTCTTTATGATTCTTCTTCTGGTTTCGGCGATCTTTTCAGGCACCGAGACAGCGATCACCTCTGTGAACGAAATCAGCCTCTCATCGGTTCAGGGCCGCAGCAACCGGCGGCAGAAGGTCGTGCTCGACCTTATCAGAGACAAGCGCTCGGTAATTGCCGCCATTCTCGTGGGCAACAACATCGTAAACACGGTTCTGGCAGTTTATGCCGGCGTATTTTTCGACCAGATGTTTGTAGAAACCAAAATACTGAGCCCTCAGGTTGCCCCCCTGGTGGCATCGATGGTGACTATCACCTTTCTGCTGGTTTTCGGCGAAATTCTGCCCAAGCACCTCGGCGTAACCTTTTCGAAAGGCTGGACCTTTCTGGTCGCCTACCCTCTTCTGGCGATCGTAAAGCTTCTTCAACCGGTTACCTGGCTGATGGAAAAACTAAGCCGCCTGATGCTGAAAATTTTGCCTTTTAAAGGTGACGAAGATGCCCCAACCATTCAGGAAATCCTGCTGATGGCCAAAATCAGCGAGAAGGCCGGTCACATCGATTCTTACGAACGCAAACTGATGTCGAAGTCGAGCCGCTTCAACGATCTGCTCGCCTGTGAAGTCATGGTGCCGCGCAACCAGGTTAAAGGGGTTCCAATCGATATGAATCTCGACGATCTCATCGAAGTCTTCAGGTCTGACATGTATTCGCGAGTGCCGGTCTACAAAGACGATATCGACCAGGTTATCGGGGTTTTCAACTTTAAAGAACTCTTCAAGCTCGACCCACTCAAGCGCAGCGAATTTTCCCTGGCACGCCTGATGCTCAAACCCCTTTATATTCCGGAAAATGTGGCGATTGGTGAACTGCTTGAACGCATGCGCTCGAAGCGAACCCACATGGTCGTCGTTGTTGATGAATATGGGTCAACCGCCGGCATCATCACCATGGAAGACATTGTTGAACGCCTGTTCGGCCTGATCGATGACGAATATGACATTGAAGAACCCCAGTCAGTCAAAAATCACGAAAATGGCGAAATTGAAGTGGCCGGAACCATTTCACTGCAGGATCTGAGTGCCAGCCTGCATGTCGAGTTTCCCGAGGAGGTCAGAAGGCAGGTTAATACCCTGAACGGCTTTCTGACATGGCTGAAGGGCGACTTTCCGAAACCAAAAGAAAAAATCATCTGGAACGGTTTCAGCTTCAAAATCAGAGAAATGGACGGGCATCGCGCCGAAAAAGTGCTGATTAAAAAGAAAGAATGAGGCACGACCGGCCGGCGGGTTAATTTTTGAGTCTGGAAAAGTTTTCGGTGCGGCGGCGCAAATAGCGGTAGAGCAGCAGCAAACCGACACCCTTGGCCAGCGAAGAAAGACTGATCGCCCACCAGATGCCGGTAACGCCCATTTCAAGATAATAAGCCAGAAACCAGGCGGCTGGAATTCTGCCAACCGTAAATGGAATGGTAATGAAAAGTGTCGGGTAGGTTATGCCCAGGCCGGTAAAAACACCGCCCAGAACCATTTCCCAGGCCATAAAAACCTCGAGCAGACCGATAATAAACAAATAGTCTGCTCCATGCGCGATAAGAAGAGGATCATCACTGAGAAGACCGACCAGATGATGGGGAAAAGCGAGAAACAACACGAGAAATGGAATTAAAACCACGGTTGCCACCCGCAGCCCGGCGGCAAGAATCTCGTCGATACGGTTATTTTCGCGCTTACCGATCGAGTAGCCTGTTAGCGAGGTCATGGCGATGCCAAGGGCTGTGGCAGTGAAATACGGAAAACTCTCAAGTCGGTGACAGACCCCGACAGCAGAAAGAGGCACCATGCCAAAGGGTGTGATAAGCCTGGTCAAAAACGGGTAAACTATTGACCAGACCCATGAGGTTGCGGCATTAGGCAGGCCGATTCTTACAATACTGCGGTAATAAAAAGTTCTGAAGCGCAAAAAGCCCACTAATGGCGGAATATACTGGCGGGTTCGCAACACTCTGGCACGCATGACGAGCGAAAGAACGTGGCTGATAACCGTTGCCCATGCAGCACCGGCCGCGCCCATGGCCGGAAAACCCCACCAGCCAAACATCATTACCGGGTCAAGAATCATGTTAGCCCCAAGACAGATGAGCATAATCACGTTGCTGATGCGGTTGTCGCCGAAGGCATTAAAAACATTGCCAGCCAGCATATCGAGAAAAATCAAAGGAAACCCGAGCAGAATAATGGTGAAATACTCGACCGCCAGGGCAGCTGTCTCAGGTTCAAGGCCCATCCAGGCAAATGGTTTGGCAATGAAGGGCATGAACAGAAGACAGATAAACAGGGCGAGCAGCAGGCTGAGCCATGAAGACTGGACAACGGCTTCCCAGGCACGGCGGCGGCGACCAGCCCCGTGAAACTGCGAAACAAGAGATGAACAACCGGCACCCGTGAGCTGCATGATCGAATAAAGCGACCAAACGATAAACCCGGCCGAAACCACCCCGGCAACGGCGTTGGTGCCAAGCTTTTCGATCCAGTAGATGTCGATGATGTCGAAAAGAATCAAGCCAAGAAAGCCGCCGATAGCCGGAAGCGAAATATCGAGAACCCTTCGGTAGATGGTGCTGTCAATCTGTTGCATTGGTTTTTGTGAATCCTGTGGCGTTCGGGCAGGTGCTCAAAACTATGGTTGCCGATCTCGGGTGGTGTGGCTGTAAAGTTGGCCCTTCGCACCAGAGGCGCGAAGGGCCGTTAATGACAAGCTTAGAAGGTCATGTTTCAGAATGAATCAGCGCAGTCGGTAATCTTCACCTTTTCGCATACCACATAAACCGGCACCGACATTGCGACGGGTGCTCTGCGCCCGTAGGTATTCGAAAGATTCACAGACTCGGCTTCTCTGGCGATCAGGCGAATGTTTCCGAAGACGTTCTGAAATGAGTCGGTGATGCGCGAAGAAAAGATCGGGCTGACGATCTTGCCATCTTCGACAAGAACGGCATTGAAGCGTGAACTGCCGGTAAAAATGCCTTTGCTGGCATTGGGAATATTGAGATAATGCAGCGCGGGAATATAGAGCACCCGGCCCATACCCTTAACGGCTTCGAGCAGTTCACCGGCTGAACCTGGCTTCATTACAAGACTGAGAGAGCCCAGGTTGTGGCCGGTCAGAGGTCGACCGTATTTTGCAGCGGTAGAGCTGTCGTACATGAGGTTCTGCAGTTTGCCATTCTCGACCAGCGGCCAGGTCTGGCGATGCTTGCCAGAAAGGTCGAAGCCAAAACGGTAGGTCAGATCGCA
>JAQUZA010000261.1 GCA_028691595.1 Candidatus Rifleibacteriota bacterium | reverse complement strand
GGGCCGGAAATATTTCTGGCAGGTGGTCGCCCGTGATCAATCAGGAAACAAATCAACTTCAGCCATTTTTTCGTTTACAGTTCTCTCTGACAGCGAAGTTGACAGCACGCCTCCGGCCATACTTGGCGTGTCCCCGGAAAATGGAGCTATCGCCGTATCTGGAGATTCAGCAGTCAGAGTTATCTTCAGTGAGCCCGTCGATCAGAACTCTGCCCTCGAAGCTTTTAGTTTTTCTCCGGCAGTCAGTGGGGCCTGGTCATGGGAAAATGATGCAACCGCAAGGTTCTGGCCATCTCCTGCCTGGCTTCCGGGCAGCTATAACCGGTTGATCATCGCTGATAACAAGGTCAAAGACAAAAACAACAACATCATGAGCCGTGGAGCTTCTTATAACTTCACCATCGCCTCAGATCTGCCCTTGCCATCGGGGTGCCGATCGACCGGTTTTCCGGTCATGGTTCAGGCCAATCAAACTTTCAACGTTTCGGTTCCTGAACTGGTGGCAGGGGCAAGATCATACGCTGTCGCCGTCGCATCGCCAGACCCGGCAAGTTTTTCTTTGCGCAGTAACATGCGGCAATCGCTTCCAGCAGATATTGACCCACATTCGGCTTTCAGGTTTTTTGAAAGTCAGCTGACAGCACAATTACCTGCTGCAGTTCTTGAAGGCCGTGGTGGGCTAAGAGCCAGTGCTGTGCCTTTATCGCTGGCGACCGTGGGTGAAAGCGAAGAATTTTTTATTCCTGAATATGGGCAGGTGGCTACCAGCACTCCTTACCCGATGAACAGGTTGAATGCGCGATGTGTTGCCATCGGTGAGGGTGTAATTATTTATGTCGATTCTTCAATTCAGACTCCTTCAAGCTCGCTGATCGCCGACCTGCGCCAGCGGTTCGAAGAGGTAATTCAACCACGCATTCGTGATGTTTTTGGCGATGAACCGGCCTCGGGTCCCGATGGCGAAACCCGGCTCACTATTTTGTTAACTGACTCAATGACCCTGGGTATCGCCGGTATTTTTTACGGCATCGATCTTTACGGCCGCGATGAAAGCAATATTCAACTGCGCGAGAGCAATGAGCGCAAGATGATCTACGTAAAATACTCGCTTGCAAACTCAGTTACCCGCTTTGGCACCATCGCCCATGAATTTCAGCACATGGTTAATTTTTATCAGAAGCAGCGCCTGGGTGGTGCCGGAAATTATGAGGCTGTGTGGCTGAATGAAGGACTGTCAAAGTATGCCGAAGAAGTCTGCGGCTACGGTATTCTGCAGGGTGACTCAAACACTGCAGAATTGATCAAACTTTCGCAGCAGAACCTCAACGATCTGTCATTGACCAGCTTTTCGGGTTTGAACAGTTACGGGCTTTCGTACCTTTTTGTCAGATTTCTTGCCCAGGAAAACCGCTTTGGCACAACATACCGCGAAATTACCAGGGGTCTCATAGGTAGTTCATTGACTGGCAAGGCTAATGTTGAAGCGGTAACCGGTGAAAATTTCAGGTTAACTCTGGCTAAATGGGCTATAAGTCTTTACCTGAACCGATATCAGTCGGTCGATGCCCAGGAATACGGGTTTTCCGGCCTGAATCTCGCTGGAGTTCACAATGGTGTAAGTTTGCCGGGTTTTGTGCCCCTCGACGCAAGAACAGAGCAGGGGCTGAATTTGAAGGCTGATGCCGTTCGCGCCATGGTCAAAATTTCGACCGGCGAAGCAGAAACCAGCTTTAAACTGCTGAATGGTCAGAACAGTTTTTATCTATGGCAATTCGATTTTCGCCCTTGAGTGCGGGCTTTTCAGCTGGCAAAAATAAGAAAAAAAGTTGTCAGCAGAAAAATCCAGGCAGAAACAAGTGCAATCAGGTTCCAGTCAAAGAGGTTTTCCAGGGTTTCCAGAATGCCTGTTTCTGGTGTTTGAGGGTTGTTGTTTTCTGTTTCGTTGCTGGTCATGCTTCGTTTTCCGGGGTCAGGGGTTTTTCGGCGCGTTGCAGAAGACTCTGGCGTTTGAGGAGCTCCTGGTGACCGGGGTTTTCTCTGGATATAAGTGTTGCCAGAGCATTCGCGGCCTTGAGATTACCCTGCTTGATCAATTCATCGAGCAAAGGAATATTAATATCTATTTTTGCTGGGTAAGCAGGTAGTTCCCGTTTGCTGGTGCCGTCGGGAGCTGTCAGTTCAAGCCCACATTTCGGGCAAAAATATTCGTGCGGCCGGCAGGTGCTGTTACATTCGCCACAGGTGAAGAGTGACTTGGCAACCCAGACCATGGCCTTCTGAACAATTCGATTGCCAGAGACGAAACCAGGTGATTCTTCGTGAATGATTATGCCATCGGGCAGGAAATCACTTTTGAATGACCGGGCGGCCTTGTGAATTTTGCCGTCGAAAAGTTGACCGACGGTGAAAACCTTCTGGATGGCATTAGACTTCTCGAGGATACCAATCGATTCTTTTGACCGCATAAATACATCGCGGTTTTCGAGGCTTGTGGCGAGGCGATTCGCTGTGGTTGAAAGGGTTTCGAAAAGAAACACACATTCTTCGGGGGTGAATGAGAACCTGTCGACCCCTTTGGCAGAATGGGTATCTCTTGATTTAATGACACTTTTCAGGGTGGCTTCGAGGTCAAGCACCCGTTGCTCAAGCTGTTCTTTCTCGCGCATCACAGCTTCGGGGGCAGACGAAGACTGGTTTTCCTGCAGGGTTCGCAGTTCGTTCTGCGAATTCAGCAGGGCAGCTTCAAGAAACCTGATCTTGGCATCAGCAGCGGCGATGTTGTTGCGAAAAACCTCACTAGAAGGTAGAACCGCGAGATCCTGTTCTAATTCAGAGATTTTTTTTCTAAGTGAAGCGTTTTCTGCCTTCATCTGCTCGACATTGTTCAGCTGGCTCTTCAGAGTGCTGATCTCAGACTTGTCGAGATTCATCGCTTCCATTAGTGCTTCTTTGCTGCGTGTTAACTCGATTTCTTTGTTCTGCAAAGCCTGACGCAGGTGCTGATTAGTTTCATTAGCCTTTGCAAGAGCAACTTCGAGTTGGGCAATCTCAGCTTTAAGCTCTTCGACAACTTCGGCATCTGCAGCGGTGTTTACGGGCAGGGGGGCGTTTTTGATATTCTCGAGCTCGTGGCGCAGCGATTCAAGAATTTTGGCATTCTTGCTCGACTCAACTTTTTCTGATTCAAGCTGTCTTGCTGTTTCTGCTGATTTTTCACGGAGCTCAGCAGTTTTGTTCATTTCAAGAAAAAGTGATTCTTCAAGCTTCGCGTTCGTTTGTTTAAGAGCCTGAAGCTCTTTGTCGAGCGACTGGTAGTCTTCAGTGTTTCTGGGGTCCTGGAATGCGGCACCTTCAAGCTGAACTATGGTAGATCTCAGAGTAAAGGTCATACTCTGAATCTGCTTCAATACGTCTTCACGGCTATCTTTGGCGCTGAGCGCCGGAACCTGCCCTTTTAAAAACACCAGCAGGTTTCTAACAATATCATCGAATGCGAGGTATTTCACTTGGTTATTCCGCTTTTACTAAGAGGTTATGAACTGAGATTACTTTAAAGCCTGCCTTATTTCAAGTAGGTTTTATTTGTCAGCCTTTTTGACCTTATAAATCATCCAGGCAACCAGATAAACTGCGAGTGCGACGGCAAACACAATTGTTATATCGTCAATTATCGTAACTCTTGTTAGGTCAAGAAACATTGCCTTGCGTAAACCTGAAAAAATATAGGTTGACGGAAAAAATGGCGCAACCTTCCTGGCCATTTCGCTTGCATGTTGCAGGCTTGGTATCATCTGAAAGAAGAGAAACAGAGTCGTCCCGATGGCATTAACCGAACCCTGTGTTTGTGCAAAATTTGCGATTATCAGCCCGGTAAAAATAGTCATCATGGCACCCAGGACCGAAATTAGAAGGAGGTAATGAAAATTTGTTCCCCATTTGCCATTGATGGTTAGCATTACCACAATTGTCAACATTGCCATAAAAAAGCTGAAAAGCGATTTGCCCAGAATGAATTCGCCGGGGGTGATGGTTGTCAGGAAGATGGCATTTAGAGTGCCCTTTTCACGCTCTTCGACGATCGCCATCGGCAGGGCAAGAAACCCAACCATGCCCAGAGCCATAACAATCAACATTGGAAACATGCTGTCAGAGACGTTGCCTGCGTTTCCGGTGCTGCCGGCAACCGGCTCGGCTTTGAGCTCGAATGGAAGCGGCGGTGGACTCAGGTTTAATTGATGTCTGATTTCGCTTTCGAAAACGCTTTTAAGCGTGTCTATACCGAATTCTGGCATATGAGGCGGGTAGAGAATGACTACGGCCTGAGACTTTTTCCAGGTGGTTTTCTCGGTAATTAATTCGGGTAAAATAATGCCGAAGCGCACGTCGCCCTGAAGAATTGCAGCTTCAAGCAGATCCCGGTTCTGGTAGAAAGTTATTTTTTTTCCGAGGCCCTTGTTGGTAAGACTTTCTATCAGAGGTTGCTGCGGGCTTGTGATCATGCCGATTTCGGGCATGGCTGCATTCTTTTTGCTGTCGGATACCATGTTGCTGAAGAGCAGAGAGAGTATTATCGGTGTCAGCACCATGAGAATGACATGGTAATTGCGCGTGCCGTCGAGCATATCCTTGCGAAAGATTGCTCCAATTGCCCTATAATTCATTGAATTTCCTCGCTGTCTGCTTTCCATTCATCGCCTGTGACCCGCATGAATACTTCTTCAAGTTTGGCTTCCTGAGTGTGTATTCTGATGATTTTTGAAGAGCCGAGTATCTGCAGCATATTTGCCTTTTCTTCAGCATTATCGAGCGAGAATTCGAGGCTTTCCTGTTGCTGCTCACGTAGGATGTCGATTTTTGCCGAGCGCCTTCCAAACTGTTTTTTCAGGTTTTGAGGGCTGCCGCAGGCAACCACTGTGCCCTTATTCATGATGGCCAGACGGTCGCAAAGTGTGTCTGCTTCTTCCATGTAATGGGTGGTCAAAAAGACGGTTGTACCGTTGCTTTTTAGTTTTAACACAAGATCTCTGATCATTTTGGCTGAATGAGGGTCGAGTGCCGAGGTTGGTTCGTCAAGAAAAAAAACTTCGGGCTTGTGCAGCAGACCTCTGGCAATAATGGCGCGCTGGCGCAAACCGCGACTAAGGTCTTTGCAGGCCTTTGTCTGGTGTTCTACCAGAAACACTTCTTCAAGAACAGTATCGATTCTGCTTTTATCGATGCCATTCAGAGATGCAAAAAAATCAAGATTCTGTCTGACGG
>JAQUZA010000260.1 GCA_028691595.1 Candidatus Rifleibacteriota bacterium | reverse complement strand
GGCACCTTTCGTGTGCCCAACCAGAGCCTTAACCGAGCCAAGCGGCAGGGTGGGGCGGTCAAAAAATTCACGAACCGACTGCAGTTCAGTTTCATCACCAGTTCTGGTGCCGGTTCCATGACATTCAAGATAGGCAATTTTTGCCGGGTCAAGTCCGGCATAAGCTTTGGCATAAGCACGCTTTTGCCCGGCCACGGTCGGGGCAAAAATGCTGGTGGCACGCCCATCGCTCGAAGCGCCGCAGCTTTTAAGAACCCCATGAATCTGGTGCCCTTTTTTCAGTGCATCTTCGAGGCGCTCAAGAGCGAAGAGAACCGCCCCTTCACCAAGACTGAGGCCTTTGCCCCTTTGGTCGAAGGGCAGGCAGCGATCTGGTGCCAGAGCGCCAAGAATCGAAAAAAGAATAAAAGCACCAGCCCCGAGATTGCTCTCGATACCTCCGCTGATTGCCAGATCAGCTTCTCGTGCTTTCAACATCTGCATCGAAACGTCAAAAGCCGCAAGTGAAGACGCACAGGCTGCATCGATCAGGCCAACTTCGCCTTTAAGTTTGAGATGACTCTTCAGGTGATGTAGAACCGAACTGGTTAGCATTGAATCTCTAATTTCATCCGGGCTGGCAGAGTCGGCGGCAAAATATCTCTGCAACTGGCTGGCCATTGTTTCCTTCAGGCCATTCGGTGAAACTGGCAAATTGGCCCTAATATAGTCTGATTCGCGAACCGGAAAAATAAGTCTTGAATAGAGCTCGTCGATATCCATGCAACCGAGGTAGATATTGACTCTTTCTGGCTCAACGCCAGTTAACTTGTCGGCAATCTGGGCGGCAGCCTGCATGGTGAGCTGTCGAAGCCGATTTGCCCCCGAAAACCCTCCGGCGTTTAGAACATCGTTACTGATCCAGGCAGCACTGGCTCCGGTGGTAAAATCAGTATCGGTAGAGTCTGGGGCATAATAGAGGCTTTTGTTCCAGCGTTGGTCTGGAATCTCTCTGATGGCGCAGTGTGCGTTAAGCAGATTTTTCCAGAAGGCTGCGGGGTCAGACGCATCCGGCAGAACGCAACCATAGGCAACGACGCAGATATCATCGGGCTGATGCATTGTTATTTATCTCATTAGCAGCTGAAAATTAATATTCGCCTGAATATTAAATTGTAGCAAAAAATGAAAGGTTGAGATTGTTTTATAATTTGCCAGCCAGAAAATTGCTGGAGAAATTGTTATTTCATTATTTTTATATCATGGTAATATTGCTGAGATTAATTTTCATGATCTTTTGGGCTATAAAATTATACTGAGCGTTAAAGCTTGTTCGAAAGCTGTTAGCTGAAAGACAATTTCTGCACCAGAAGATTGAGTTTAATTAAGAGTGAAAGTAGATCTTTATGATGAAGGAGTTTTTAATGTTTACTTTTCGGAAAATGTTTGTTTCTTTTCTGGCTTTTTTCATTTTTTCTGCAGCTGCAGTGGCTTTTGCTGCCCCTCCGCGCCCGGAACCAAAAACTTGATCCCAACAATATCAAACTCCGAGTTCTGGTCAACTACAATGGTGAAGACATTCTCAGAAAAGATTACCGTGTCGGAGAAGCCTTTGCAGACTTCTCTTCAAAACAGGCTCACCCGAGCGGAAAACTTTTGACCCTTGAAGCATGGGTTTTGAACGGTGAACAAATATTGAAGCATATTAAGATTTCTCAGAATGCAACATTTGGAGGTCGGGGAGGAGATTGCCACGAGTATGACCGTGGTGACGGCTCTACGGTTGACATGCTGGAAATGGGCGCTGCCTGGCACGACCACGGTGATTACTGGCATTTTACCTTTTCCCTGTGCTCCTGGTAATTACTCAGGATCGCCAAGCAAAAATTCTCTAACCTGGCCACTGTCAGGGCCGTAATTTAGATTGTCATTTGCCATAAGTAACGGTTCAGAAATGAATGGTAACCAGGCAAATCCAGCTGAGCCATCAAAAAACGATCAACAAGACCTTAATATGAAAAGCAACACCACATCTGAAACAGCAGGTAGATTTTTGCTCTTGTTGTTGTCGGGCTTTATGATGCTTTGCCCGGCATTTCTGGCTGCTGAAGAGTTATCTGCAACTGCAACAGCTTCGGCAACCATAAAAATGAGCCTGGCAGAATGCGTAGCACTGGCGGTTCGCCGCAATACCAGCATCAGTCTGGCCTACATGGACCGGGTAATAACCAGATATAACTTTGTTACTGGCCATGACTACGCCTTTCGGCCGAATGTCAGCTGGTCATCATCAGCGAAGCGCTCAGGAGGCCGTACCGAGACCGTGACCAATTCGACTCGGGGTAACGACCAGCTTAGTTCAGGGGTTTCATTGTCTCAGCCTCTCAAAACCGGCGGCAGTGTCTCGGTGGCCGGAACCCCCTGGGCCCGTTCGCGGCAGCGTTCACAGACAGATCTTTTTGATCCGGTCGACGGCAAGAGCATCGATCGCTCATGGAACATCAGCATTTCTCAGCCACTGCTTAAAAATTCCGGCACCAGAGTCGGCACAGCTGATGTTCGTCTTCTCAGACTTTCAGAAGATGCCAACATTCTGTCACTTAAAGACACGGTTATGGCACAGGTCTCTGATGTCATTAAAGCCTATCGTAGCCTGCTGCAGGCCAAATGGATGCTCGAAATCAACAAAGCTTCACTTGACCGCGCCAATAAACAGATGGAAATGAACAAGCTTCTCATTGACATGGGGCGAATGGCGCAAATGGAGCTGATTCAGTCAGAATCAGATGTTGCCAATCGTGAACTCTCTCTCGATGCAGCGATAAACAGCTTTGATCAGGCGCGAATTGCCCTGCTCAAAGCTCTCAACCTCGATATAGAAACTCTCATTGACCCCGAAGAAGAGCTG
Source organism: Candidatus Rifleibacteriota bacterium (assembly GCA_028691595.1). Lineage (GTDB taxonomy): Bacteria > Muiribacteriota > Ozemobacteria > Ozemobacterales > Ozemobacteraceae > Rifleibacterium. The sequence goes on along the minus strand of JAQUZA010000260.1, from coordinate 2,412 downwards.
GCTTCGCCCACATTTGACCTTAGCGAAGAAGAAATTATCGATTATGTCTCTGCCAACCAACCGGGCTATCTTGGGGCTCTCATCAATCTCGAATCACTGCGCATCAACCTGATTAAGGCCCGGTCAAGCCAGCAACTCGACCTTAACCTCACCGGTTCATGGGGAAAATCAAGAAACGATGTGCTTCCAGGCGATACTACCAGATCTGATGACTGGGCAATTGGCCTTGAGCTGCAGGTTCCGGTTTATGGCAGCCAGAAACGAAGCCTGAAAAGTTCGCTGCTTTCAGCTGAAAATGAGCTGAAAAAGGCCGAAATTCTTCAGAAAAAACGTGACGAAGATCTGAGGCGTGAAGCCCGCGACAAAATTCGCCAGATTAAAACCTATGTCAGGCAGATCGGTCTGGCTGCCAGAGCTCGTGAACTGGCGCAAAAAAAGCTTGAACTCGAACTTGATAAGCTTAAGGCTGGCAAAACTACCAACTTTCAGTTGGTAACTTATCAGGATGAGCTCAGAAACCTGCAGATTGCCGAGCTTGGCGCGCAAATTACCTACCTGAATGCCATAACAGACCTTGACCAGTTCATGGGCCTCACCACCAGTTCATGGGGTATCGAACTCAATGCCAACCGACCAGACCAGGGCCCGCTCATCTCAAACATTTCTACGGCTTCGGCCTCGAACCAGATTCAACAGGTAAATGATAATGACTGACATAAAAAAGCCAGCAAACTCTAACGATTCACAGCGTTCGACCCGGAACGGTGGCAAGCACCCGGCCTCACCAGGCGATGGTGCCGGGCAGCTCGAAGAACTGGTAAAAGTTGGGCTGGCCCTTTCCCAGGAACGTGATGCGGCGACGCTTCTTGAAATGATTGTCAGCACCGCCAGACGTTTGACAGGCGCTGATGCCGGCACTTTGTATCTGACCGACAAAACCGCTCAGGTGCTCAGGTTTCAGATTCTGCAGAACGTTACGACCAATACAAATATAAATGCCATGCGTGACTCGGCGATTTCTCTGCCGCCGCCTGTGCAGATGCTGATTGACGGCCAACCTAACCTTGCCAACGTTTCTTCTTACGTGGCGCATACCGGCGAAACTGTTAATATTCCTGATGTTTACGCGGCTGAAGGTTTTAATTTTTCGGGCACCAAAGCCTATGATCTTTCTTCTGGTTACCATTCACAATCGATGCTGGTCGTGCCGATGCGCAACCATCTCGACGAAATAATCGGGGTTTTACAGCTGCTCAATGCCATTGACCCTGATACGGGCAAAATACGCCCCTTTCTTGCTTTTGATTCGGCTCTTATTTCTTCAGTGTCATCGCAGGCTGCCGTTGCGGTCACCAATAACACTCTGCTGACCCAGTTGCGCGAAGCCTACATCAGCACAGAACGCACTAACCAGGAACTTTCGGCGGCCCTTGATTCGGTAAGAATGGTACGCCTGGTCGGCATAGTTTTTGTTGTCGTCGTTGCCCTTATCGGAACAGGTATATATTTCAGCATGTCAGGGTGGTCGCTTCGCAATGTCATTTCTGCTTCTTCTTCCGGGCAGATCGTTGCCGGCCAGAATGCTTCAGAAAAGATCGATCTGATTGAAGTTAGAGAGCAGGCAATGACCAAATCAGTTGCTCTGACCGGCCAGGTTGAACCCATCAGGCAGATCAATGTTGTCAGCCCCTTTGCCGGCAAAGTTTTTGAAAAAGCATTTGAATATGGCCAGCATGTAGCCTCTGGTGAGTTGTTGTTGAAAATGGATACCGCCGACCTGCAGTTGCAGTGGCGTGATGCCAAAGTGGCTTACATCAAAGAACAGCAGCAACTTCAGGAACTCGAGACCTGGACAACCGGCCGCGAAGTCAATCAGGCCAGGGCTAATGTAACCAGAACCCAGGCCGCCTCCGATGAGGCCCGGCGCAAACATGAAGAAGCGAAGATTCTTTTTGAAAAAGGCATTATCGCCAAAGTTGAGCTCGATACCGCTGCCCTGGCATGCACCGAACAGGAAATGAATCTGAAAAACATCAAAGACGATCTGGAAGGCGTTCTTAAAAGAGGCAACCAGAGCGCTCTCGATGTCGCCAGAATGGCAATGCTTAATGTTAAAGCCCTACTGGATGAGCTCGAAAGCCGGCTCGCCTGCGCTGAAATTCGCGCCCCAATTGAGGGCATAGTCATTGTGCCCATTGGTTCTCAGGGCGATAAAAAGACGGTAGAGCGTGGTGTCTCGCTTGAGCAGGGGGCAATAATACTTGCCATAGGCGATCTCAGTGGTTTCCGTGTTAAATCGATGGTTGAAGAGGGCAACATTTCGATGCTCAGCAAAGGCCAGCAGGTTTCGGTATTTGAAGACGCTTACCCTGAAACTATTTTTAAAGGCCAGATTTTAAGTATTTCCGCTCA
>JAQUZA010000005.1 GCA_028691595.1 Candidatus Rifleibacteriota bacterium | reverse complement strand
CTTCGTATCGCCAACAAATGGCTGCGCAGCTGTAATGCCCAGTTCAAAACTGCGGTTCTGCTGCCCGACCTGAATTTTATCAGGGGTCTTTATTATACTCAGAAGATGCTTACACAGCAAAGTCGAGAGAAAAAGGAAACTTTGAATGACGCGGTAATTGCTTTCAGAAGATGTCTGGGCATGGCACCCGCCTACAAGTCAGATTTCAAGCTGTTCACCAGAGAGCAGACACCACGTGAAGTTCGCCTGCGTTTGATCGAAGCTCTGGCACTCGGCGGCCAGGCTGCCGATGCTTACGGCCTGCTGTCAGAATTCAGTTTTTCGGCCATTTCACCAGTTTCTGGTGCCACCGATGTTCAGGATTTCGCCTGGCATCACATGCAGGGCTTTGTTCTGGCAATGATGGGGAAATTTGAAGAAGCAGCCGCAGTTCTTGAAAAATTCAAAATTGTTGCTCCCCAGGATTACCAGCTTGTTGACGAAGCCCTCTGGATACTTGAAGGTGTCTATGACCGTCTTGCCCAGGATCGACGAGAAGACAGATATAAGATGGAGGCCCGTATTGTTGCTTCGATGCTGAAGAAAATCAAGGGCCCCTATTCAAGCGAAAAGTATTCAACTGCAGCGCACCTTTTTCCCGGGCAGTTACCCGGCGATCAGAATTTCTACACTGGGGTCATGAAATTTTATGAAGGTCGATTTGAAGAGGCGGCCGGTATTTTTAAATCACTGGCAAATCGCGGGGTGATGGCAAGCAGCAACAGACTCTCGGTTCGCCTGCTTGAAATCGAATCACTTCTCTATTCTGGCCGCAGTGTTACCGATGACATTCTCGAAGATCTCGTTCAGCTAAGCGGCAACACCTCATTAACCCCCCTGCAAAAGGAACGGGCGGGTTATCTTCTTGCCAGATACGTAATGGATGAGGACAGTAAGTTCGACAAAAGCAGAGTAAATCATGCGGGGCAGAGTTTCATCAAAAGCATAACCGGCAAACCATGGGCACTCGATCTAAACTACAAACGCGGCGAGCTAAAACGGGCTCGAAAGCCGGTTTCCGGGCGCAAACAAAAAGAAGATGAAGAAGATGAGGCTGCAAAACGCGAACCCGGGTCACTGATCGCTGAAATTTATGCCAACCGGCCAGAAGACTGGGTAGTCAGCGCCAATCTTTATCTGGTCGAACTTCCGAATCTGGCCATGCCCGGCAAGGGGCGCATCGTTGGCCGCGAAGATGCAGAGCAAAATGGCTGGGTCTTCAAAGATGCTGAGTTAGACCTGATGAAGCGCAAAAACCGTTACCTGGTCATTTTTGAATATGACAATTCTGACAGTGAAAAGTCAGTTCAAGGCATCATCTTTCAGCCCGGACGCTGAAAGCCTGCATAAACCTTATTAAAAAAGGCGACCCGGTACATTGCGGGTCGCTCATTTTTTTCTTATACTTCTTAAAGAGTCGCAAGGGAGGTTCACTTTTATGTTTTATCAATTAGCAAAAAACAGGCGCTTTAATCTTCTGATAATCGCTTCTTTCGTGTTCTCAATTCTTCTAGTGCCCATGACTGCTCAGGCTGGCATTCTCGGTAGTGTTCTCAACGCTGTCAGGCCCTTTGCCAAGGTGGCCGGCAACATCGCCGGGGCCGTGGCCGGAGCCTCTCTTGGGGCAGCTTTCATGCCGCCGCTTGGTATGCTTGCCGGCGGTGTAGCCGGCTGGATAGTGGGCGGCATTGTTACCGGCTATGGTACAGGTAGTTTAACAAATCTTGCCACAGTTGGTGGAGCAGGGCTCGGCATGGTTGCCATGGCCTCGTTTGGCCCGATCGGGTATGTTGCCGGAGCTCTTGTTGGTGGTATGCTTGGTAGAACAGCCATGAAGCTTCTTGACAAAGCTGACAATACTGTAACCGGCGGCGTTCTCTTCATGAAGGGCGATTCACAACCGGCCGCCACCACCGCTCCCGGCGTAGCACTTGCCCCCGAAATCCCCATGTCATATGACAATGCTGTTCAAGCTCCGGCAGCGAACACCTCTGTGCCCGCAGGTGCCATCAGCATTTCTGCCGGCGCCGACGAAATAAGCAACGCCGACAAAGAATACAAGGCAGCCTATCAGAATTATCTGAGCGCCACCCGCGAAGGTAATGCTCAGAATATTAATGCCGCTCACAAAGCCTATCAATCGGCTCTCGAAAACTACAAAAAGGTCACCGGCAAAGACCCGCAGTAAGATTTAAGAAATCTGAACCCGGAAATGAAAGACCCGGCCGTTGTTGGCCGGGTCTATCATTTTAGTCGGGATTAAACTTTTGTGAATACTTGTGAAATATAAGGATTTGGGGTAACCGTCAGTGGCCTGCTGTTAGCACACTGGCCCTCTGCTAAACCCACAAAAATTACTGGGTAGCCTGAAGAAGCCAGTTAACCTTGCGCGGGGTAATGACCATGAAAAATGATTTAACGCGTGGGTCATCATCAGGGTTTGCAAGAATTTTTTGTTTATCGGCTTCGGTAAGACTGGCAAATTTTTCGGTATAGAGAATCTTCATTGCAACCTTGAACCAGACTTTTGAGTTCAAAGCAAGTTCAGATTCAACGAAGGCATTTGAATCACGGTAGCTCGAATCATAGGTGAATGCGAGAATCTGCCCGTCATTAAAAAGAAAAGGGCGCATGTCGGAAACATTAGGGTCAGGATCATTTATACCGGCTTTTTTGCCACGATAGAGCCTTCTGGTCTCGGGGTTAAAGTAGTATTGTACAGTCTCTGTTGGAGACACCGGGATATTCAGGCGGTCATTAAAAACCTGCGGTTTTTCTGAGGCGTTACGAAGCTCGTTTCTGATGCCGGACATGACGATACGGGTTGCCTGAAGAATATCGAGTTTGTTCTGTGAATGGGTAAAGGTCTTTCTTACGGCGCTCATCATCTGATACATTGACACAGACAGCATAAGAAACAGACCAATAGCGAACATAAGTTCAACCATGGTCATACCGTTTGTACGTTTATTTATAGGCATATCAATAAAAGTTATATCTCGGGTCGGTAAGAATTGAAACGAACGTCAGCACAGGAACATCGGATTCAGCAGTTTTATGCTTTGAAACAACGGTAATTTTGATACGCAAAAGCGACAGGGGTTTTGCCCCTTTGGGTAGCGGGGTGACCGGCTGGAGTGTCGGCTCGAACCGGAGTTCAAAGCCGTTATTATCAGCTGTTTTTTGCAGTTCGAGAAACTCTTCGTCTTTATGTAAGCGTTGTGCCTTGTCGTAACCGAGAGTTCTCGCCAGCTCAAGCGCTGATGTACCGAAAAGAGTTGCCATTGTGCGGGTATCGGCCCTGACAATTCTTTTCTGACCTGATTGCATTAGAGAATAAATTGGCAGAATACCGGCTGAAATCATCATTATGACGATCAAAATTTCAACCAGTGAAAAAGCTGTCTTGGCGCTCTTCTTATGCATCATTCACGCTCGTATTTCCAGTCAAATTTGCCAACCCCGCCGGTAACAATTTTGGCGACGTATTGTTTATCCATGAGACCGGGCATAATATTTCGCCAGATTCCGTTGAGAGCATTATAAACGATAATGTTCTCACCCGGGGTGGCAAAATGTTCTTCAATATTCAAAAATGGTGTCACCACGGTCCCTTTAATGGTAATCGGCTTATCACCCTTAACTATCATTGGCTCAGACACCGAAATGAGGTTTGCTTCGACATAACAGCGGCTTCCGGGCGCCATGGTGGTATCGATGACAATCTGCGGGGCAATGATAGTAAGCAGGTCATTACCAATTGACGAATGAATAGCTTTTTCATCGGAATCAACACCGAGCAGATTTCCGGCGATGACAACTTTGCCGCCGCCCATCATCGGGCTTGAATAGATGACACCGTGACCCCTGAACCTGAGATTCCGCAACCCCAGAGGTTCAGAATCATTCAAAGCCAGAATCCCGTTCAGTTCAAGAGTTTGGTTAGTTACGCCACTTCGGTAAGCCTGAACGTTGTTGATATACTTGAATTCAAAACGGTCATACGAAGTGCCGCCAATGGCAACCGTTGTTCTACCTCTGAAAAAGTCTTCAGTGCTGCGCGGGATAAAATAGAAGTCAAAAAGATAAGAACTGTAAGAGTCTGGTAGAGCATGCCATAGAGCACCCTCATAGAACTCAAGCATTGGAGTCTGGCCGATAACGTTATCCATACCCTTGGGAATCTGGTTATACGGATAAGGGAAATTCTCGAGATAGCCACCCATAAAGTCTTTTAGAGCGCCGTCATATTCATCCTGGCGGTTACGCAGGCGATTCAAAAAATTGGCGAGCCCCTTGTTGTAAAGCTCAACCCCTGAATCGCTCATGAAATTGGCATAATTCTGCAATTCACGCAAACCATCAGGAAGCAATTCCCAGTTTTTTTTGAGTTTTTCTCTGAAGGTTTCGTCGACTCCGGCGAATTTGAACAGCTCAAAAGCCTGGGTTGCGGTCAATTTTGTTTTAAGATCGACACCCGGAACCATGGAGATCAGAGGGCCTTTCGTATCCAGGAACGGCAGTTCAACAGGCTCACCGCCCTTCGGATGAATCTGAACAGCCCTGAAATATTGACGCATGGCTGGCCCGTAGATAAGAGTCGGCGAAAGTTTGGTAAAATCAGCCCGACTCATGGGTTCGAGGCGATCGAGAGGCGGGGCCGAACCGAAAGGGTCGAAGCCGCTGCGATCGAGTTCTGGCATCAAACGGTATTTCATCAGCCCTTCACTCGAATTAATACCACCCGGAGTCTGGGTGACCATATTACCGGTATGCATAGAATAGCTTTGAAAGCAGTTTACGAATGATGGCGGCCCACTTGTGGTCATTTCGGTGAGTTCTTTGCCGGCACCAATATTGAAAAGCCTGATTTTATGCTCATTGCCCCAACCAGTGAAGATCAGGCCTTCTTTGGTCTTTTCCTGGCCCTGGAGTTCCATGAAATCTTTCACGTAGTCTTTCATGCCCATCCAGGGAACATCAAAACGCAGACAGAAGTTATCCTGGGCGTTCATCTGGGTGAATTTCTCGATATTGGCATTGAGATTATCGCCAAAGAGAAGTTTAGCACCGTTGGTAGAGCGGATAAGAACCGCAGGGCCGGCCTGCATGAGGCTGTTCAAGTCCTGGCCGAGATAAACGCGGCCCGGAGGAGTAAGGGCATTACCACCCAGCTGAGCGAGTTCCTTTTCCCAGTCGTCAAAGTTCAAGGTTGGGTTGAAATCGCGTTTAATAGCGTTCCAGCCGTTATCAAGACGCAATGAACGTTTCTGGTCAATGGAGGAGGTGAAGGTGTTGAAGTGCGAACCACCGTAAACGCTGCCATCTTTGACATAGAGAGTGAAGTAATTGAATGGCGGAATAAAGGTTTTGACGACCCTGATAAGAAACTTCAGAGAAACTTTAGCAGTGTGCCCTTTATAAATGACTTTGGCCCTGACCTCGAGCTCGCCCTGCTTCTCTTTAAGGTCCTTTTTCATTTTGTAGAGAACCTGGTCGCCATTGGCGGCTTCAACCGCATTAATATGCTGAAGTTTAATAACCGCATCAACCACAAAGTCTTCTGATTCAACCAGCCCACGGCCAAATTGAATACCGTATATCTGCCTTGCCGTTTCACGGGTATAGGCGGTCAGCTTGGCAACCTGCGCGGCTTCAAGGGGAATTTCCTTGCTGACATCGGTGGCATGCGAGCGCAAAACCTTGTATAACTGGTTGTTTGCGTCATCGTGATTCAAGGAGTTCTTGATGCGCGCCACAAATTCTTCAATTGCCGATTCAGCAAGATTGAAAGCGACTTCTGACTCGTAAGACATGGAAGAAGAATAGTCTTCTGAACCGGTAAAAAACGAAATAGAAAAGCCGAGAATAAAAAGAACGGTCATGGCTGTGAGAGTGAGAAGAAAGATTGAACCGGCTCTATTCTGCATAGCGTCCTTCTCCTTTCTCGAGTGCCATTTTCATGATTTCCTGGCTGATCATACCGTCAGCGTGGGCCTGCAAAAATCTTGGATCTTTCTGCAATTGCTCCATGCTTTCAAGCATTTTACGCATTGCTCTTTTCCTTCGGCTGGTTTTGTCTGATTTGTGATAGATCATAGCAGAAAGATACCAGCTCTGCATTTCAAGGTAGGGATCATTGTTTATTTCGAGTTGGAGGCGCTCAACCTCACGAAGAGCGCCGTCAAGGTTCGCAGTATTATACATTTCAAAGGCATATTCAAGCCGTCGATACTGGTCTTTTGTCTTCTTATCCTGGTCACGAAGCTTGCGAACCGTTTCATTGCCGGAAAGCATTTCTTCGCCGGTCTGGGGAGAAGCCTTCTCGGGGTAAGAAGCCTGTCTGACAGTTGCAACAGAATTTTTCCGGCCGGTAGCCTGCCGTTTAGAAGCAGTTTTGCGCGAACAGCAGCCCGGCAAAATAATTACCAGCAACACCAGCAAAATGGCGGCGGTTTGCCTTATTCCGGCACAATCTTTCATATTAATCCGTGGAACATGTGAGTATTGTACCAATAGTACTGTATGCCAGAGATAAAGTCAACGGCATGACCGTGGCAACATGCGAGTAGCAACCCGGGTGTTTCCGCCTTACGGTTTTTCAAAGGCGGTTCACATCAGCTGTGACCATATTGGCCGACAATTGCTGAGTTCAATTGCCACGGCTTGACAAGACTATATTTACAGGCTAGAATTTCGTTCATGAAAAACACAAATTTTGTTTCTGGAACCATAGCTCTTACATTGATCGTAGCGCTGCTTGGAAGCCCCAGCGGGGTTTTTGCCGCCAAGAAGCAGACTACACAGCCGGCCTCAGTTAATTTTATCGCCTTTGACGATTCTGAATATCATACTTCCCCTGATAAACGCATTGGCGCAAAGATTCTCGTTGACCCGGCAAAAGTTGGCCCTTCAATATCAACGCTGGTCCATCTCACTTACCTGCCCGGGGCTCATATAGGCAGTCACAGGCACGTTTTCGTTACCGAAATCGTCCATGTTCTCGAGGGCAACCTGACCCTCAGAATCGGTGATGAAATCAAGATTCTTGGGCCGAACAGCACTGCCTATATTCCGGCCAAATCATTTCATGAATATCTGAATGATTCTACCGATGTCGTGAAATTTCTTCAGTATTATTCTCCGTCAGGCCCGGAAGAAGAATACCGCAACTGGGCAAAGCCTTCTGCCGAAGCCGAAACCGCAGCCAAAGTCGCCCCCGAAAAGAAACCGGAATCAACCCATGTGGTTACCCCTGCTTTGCCGGTTATTCCAGGCAGCCCAACAGAAGTTAGACTGGGTGCCGTCGAAGAAAAAAAGTTAAAAACAACCACTCCAGACGAGCAGAAAACCGGAACTCAGGACCTCGAAAAGACTCCACCGAAAGTTGTTGCTCCAGCCTCTACCGCTGGCACCAAATCTGGAAAATAGCTCATGACACCAGCAGCAGAGGTACCACGTTCGTATTACAGCGACGGATTGATCGAAGAAGCAGTTCAGGAAAACCGCAAAAAACTAGAAGGGGAACCTGATAATCACCTGCTGAGGTGCAGTCTGGCCAATGGGCTTACCCGCCTTGGCAAGTTTGATGAAGCAATAGAGCATTATCAGCACTGCATAAAGCTTAATCCAAGCCCCGAATACTGGAACAACCTCGGAAAAGCTATGCTTAACGCCGGCCGGTATGGCGAGGCCATTGAGGCTTTTGCCCGGGTTACCGAGAAGCAGCGCTGGCCTGATGCTTTTTTTCATCAGGCACTTGCCTACCGCAGCCTTGGTCAGCTCGAAAAGGCCGACGAGCAATTATGTGAAGCGATAAAAATCAACCCCAAATATCGTGAAGCCCTGAACGAACGGGCCCATATTCTTGAAGCTCTCGACCGCAAAGATGACGCACTGACAGAATATAAAAAGGTCATCGCCCTCTTCTTTGCCGAATATCAGGCACATGATGCTGAAGATTACAGCTATGAAACATCAGTTCTGCTCGACAACAACGAACTTATCGAAGAACTGATCAGGCAATTGCGCCATCACATCCAGAAGTTCCCCGGGTTTGCAGATGGCTACTATAAACTTGGTCAGGCACTTGAAGCAAAAGGCCTTAAGAATGAGGCAATGATGGCCTTCCGCAAGGCACTTGAGATCAACCCGAGCTACGAAACAGCCAGAAAATGCTTCTGGAAACGATGATGGGAACACTCAATGTCTGCTAAACCCGGCAATCAGCAACGAAAACGACTTGGCGACATTCTCGTGGAAGCCGGCCTCATAAGCGGCGAACAACTCCAGGAAGCCCTTTCCAAGCAGAAGGTTTTAGGCAAACGGCTCGGAAAGGTTCTCGTAGAGACCGGTCTGACTAACGAAGACAGCATCGCTACCACTCTGGCCAGCCAGATGAACATTCCCTACCTCAATCTTAATGAGATGAATGTTCCACCAGAAGTACTTACAACAATTCCAGATGGTATCGTTCGCAGTCACAATCTTCTGCCCGTGAAGCTCGACGGCAACCGACTGCAGATAAGCATGGCCGACCCACTCGATGTATTTATCATCGATGAAATCACCTTTCAGACCGGGTATGAACTCGACATTGCCATCAGCCCCGAGTCTCAGGTAGAAGCAGCCATCAGGCATTATTACGGCAACAGCGACAGTTTGCAGAACGCTGTAGACAACATTACCGCCGAGCGCAGTTCTGAAGTCAAGCTTGACGAGAGTTTTTTCAACACCTTCGACATTGGTGGTGAAGAACAGAGCGTGCCGATCATCAACCTGGTCAACACTATAATTCAGCAGGCAATCAATGACCGGGCCAGCGACATTCATATCGAGCCCGACGAAGAAATCATCAGGGTCAGATATAGAATCGATGGTATTCTTAACGAACTGATGAAGGCCCCCAAGAGCATTCAGAGTGAACTGCTTTCGCGCCTGAAGATCATGGCGCAAATGGATATTTCCGAGAAGCGTCTGCCCCAGGATGGCCGCATCAAGGTAAAAGTTCAGAATAAAAGCATAGATCTGCGTGTTTCGTCATTACCAACGGTATTTGGCGAGAAGATAGTCATTCGTATTCTCGATAAGAGCCGTATGCAGCTCACTCTCGATCAGGTTGGTTTTGACGATGATCTGCTGAGTCTGTTCAAAACCCTGTCATCGTCTCCAAACGGTATCATTCTGATGACCGGCCCTACGGGCTCGGGCAAAACATCGACACTGTATGCAGCCATAAACTTTATCCGCAACGGCCAGATCAACATTACTACCGTTGAAGACCCTGTTGAATACCTGATACCAAGCATCAACCAGGTTCAGGTCAGACCGGAAATCGGACTGACTTTTGCCCGCACTTTGCGTTCAATTCTGCGCCAGGATCCAAACGTAATTCTGATAGGTGAAATTCGCGATTTTGAAACAGCGCAGATAGCGATTGAATCAGCACTGACCGGTCACCTTGTCTTTTCGACCCTGCATACCAATGATGCTGCTTCAGCCATTACCCGTCTGATCGAAATGGGAGTTGAGCCATATCTGGTGGCCTCTGCGGTAATTGGAGTCGGCGGTCAGCGCCTGGTCAGAAAAATCTGCCCTTCGTGCAAAACCCCCTACAAGCCTGATGGCGAAGCTCTTGAACTGCTCACCGAGCATGGTCAGGCAGAAGCCAGCCTGTTCAGAGGCAAGGGCTGTCTCACCTGCAGACGCACTGGTTATGCCGGTCGAACAGCCATTCATGAGATCATGACCATAAATGACGAAATCCATGGCCTGATTTTAAAATCTGTTTCGGCCAGGGATATAAGACAGGCAGCCATTCGCGGTGGCATGCGCACCATGAGAGTAGACGGCATTACCAAGGCCGTCAGGGGCGTAACTTCTATCGAAGAAGTAATGCGGCTGACCCGTGGCGAAGAAGTAAGACGCGCCATCAGTTCGACCAGCGAGGTTGCACTGTGAGCAAAAGGTTTGCCTACAAAGCTCTTGATGTCAAAGGCAAGCCCATGGAAGGCTTCATGGAAGCTGCGACTGTTGAAGAAGTTGGAACCTGGCTTGCCGACCGCAACTATTTCGTTCTTGAGATTGCAGCAGCACCGCTTCAGGGTCTGGTAAGCAGCAGCACCTCCAATCTTAAAATTTCGGCTCATGCCATGAACTTTTTTCTGTTGCAGCTTTCGAGTCTCACCAACGCCGGCTGCCCGCTGATCATGAGCCTGCACGCTCTGTACAGACAATTACCCGACGGGCCGCTCAAAATGCTTCTCAAAGATTTGCGCGAAAAAATTGAGTCTGGCAAATCCTTTTCTGATGCGCTCAAGACCCATCGTGGTGTTTTTTCAAACCTGTTCATTACCATGGTTGAAGTGGGCGAAATAGGCGGCATTCTCGGAGAAATCCTCGAACGCTACGCCTACATTCATGATGCCATGTACCGCCTGCGTGCCAAAATCGTCAAATCGATGATTTACCCCGCGATACTTCTTATCAATACTATAATTGTCGCCTGGGCACTGCTGGTTTACGTGTTTCCGGTTTTTATCGAAAAGATTCAGGCACATGGCCAGGAACTACCGTTGCCAACGCGGGTTGTTCTCGCCACTTCAAATTTTCTAACCGGGCATTCCGCGCTGATTTTTTCGGTCATAGTTATTGCAGTGGCTATATTTTTCATGGCCAGGAGCACCGAAAGCGGTTCGCGGCGCATTGCCAGAACAATGATCACCATACCCATTTTCGGGCCGGTTATTCAGCAGATGGAAATGTCTCTTTTCGCGAGAATTCTTGGCACTCTGCTCAAGTGCGGTGTGCCGATTCTTACCTCACTGCAGGCCGTTGAAAAAGCTTTAAGCAACATGATCTACAAAGAAGCTATCAATAATGTCCGCGAGGCAGTCAGCCGGGGTGAATCGCTGTCACAATCGGTCGGGCGCTATCGCGATCTGTTTCCGGAAAGTATTATTCTCATGACCGATGTTGGCGAGCGCGGCGGCAATACTGGCGAAATGCTTGAAAAAGCCGGGATAATTTATGAGCGCGACCTTGAGCTTACCCTTGAAACAGCTGTTTCATTGATTCAACCGGCGCTGGTTATTTTTCTGGCGGTATTTGTGGTAACTCTGGCTCTGGCCATGTACATGCCATTGTTTGACATAATCAAGACTGTGCGTTAAAGTAACAGAACTGCGTTATCCGTGTCGCAAAAATTTCGTGGAGGCTCTATGCGAAGAAAAGGTTTTTCACTTGTTGAGTTGTTGATCGTTGTTCTGGTAATAGGCATTCTGGTAGCCATTGCCATACCGCGTTACCAGAGTATCGCCTCCATAGCCCGCGCCAAATCGTGCCTTTCGAACCAGAAGGGCATTGAAAGTCTTGTTTCCCTCTGGGAAGCCAAGAACTTTGAGCTCGATACCGGCAAGAACCGCTGGGCGTGGGTAGATCGTTCGGGCAATCTGCGCTGGAAATATTCGAATGCGCTTTTGCAGCTCAACGACATCGCCAAAGACACCAAGCTTTTCATCTGCCCAGAAGCAGCCAATCGCTGGGGCTACACCTGGAACGGCTCGAGCTACCGTTTTTATAATACCGACAATACCGGCCTCTGGATCATAGGATCAGACGGGAAAATGGGCGGCCGTGGCGTAGTTTGCGCCCTCAGACTTGGCACCCGCTGGATCGGCATGAACGGTCAGATGGGCCCCGATGGCTCAAAGGACAGTGCTCACCACTACTGGTAAGCTAATGTCAGCCAGCAGCGACTTCAATGCCGATGCGGCCCGAAACATAAAAACGACAGACTTCCGCCTCCACCAACGCAGTCTGCAAAAAGCCAGAAGGGCTGATGTTTCAGGGTTTTCGCTCATCGAAGTTCTGCTTGTTGTTTTGATTATGGGTATTCTGTGCGGCACTGGTGTCTCTATTTACGCAGGGGTAACCCGCGATTCACAAACAAGAGCCCGAACTGACGAGCTTCGCAGTTTTTTTTACGCCTGCCGCCAGCGTGCCAGCTTTCGAAAAACTCCGGTGAAAATACTGTTCCACAATCAGACATTTTCAACTGAGCAATCGGGCTCGCTCAGACTCAGGATTCCAGAAATCGACAGCAGCTCGGTTCATGAAACGATCGATATCGATCGCAACGGTGTATTCACAAGCGGTGGACAGATTCTTACCAGCCTGGCAATCAGGCTCAAAATCGCCGGGAACCAGATTGAAACAGTCACAATAGACCTCTGAAAGAAAGCATGCAAATAACAGATACAAAAATATACGGTATCAGAGAAGGGTTTTCGTTGATCGAAATCCTGATTTCACTGCTGGTTCTTTCTGGCGCGCTTGCCACCATGTTTTCGGGTTTTGAATCTTCGAGCATGCTTGACATGCAAGCCGGGTTTGAGTCTGAAGCGGCCTTTATGGCTGAGCGCGAACTTGAACTTGTTAAATCTGACCTGCTTGCCGGCAGACTCAAACCGGTTGCTGCCGGGCGACGCGGGCGCTTCAAAATGAAGCCGGGCTGGAAAATTGCAACCACGATTGCTGATCGCGATGATGACGGTGCGACCCGCATTCAGGTTTCAGCAAGTCGTAGTGGCCGTAATTTTATGCTTGAATCGTTCGTTTATGTACCGAAAGATTCTACCGCCATGGAGGCAAAGCAATGACCTGCCGTCGTGGTTTTTCACTGCTCGAAATCACTCTGGTCATCTTCATCATGGGGTTAACCATTACAGCGCTGCTGCAGATGTTTGAGTGGAGCCACATGCGCTATCGTGAAATAAGTCGTGGCTGGCAACAGCGTGCCGGCATGGCGGAAATCAGGGTCTGGCTGCGTGATAAAGTTATTGCCGCTGAAACCGGTTCATTGAATGCCACAAATCTTAACCAGGCGGTTAAATTACCGGCCGGTTACTTTGTCAATGACCTCAAACTCACCCAACACGACCCCGAAACCTGGTTCATCAGACTTGATCTGTGTGAAGACCGCAATCGCAATGGCCTGGCCGATAACACCGAAACAACGCCAAGGCTTTTCTGTTTCAGGAGGCGCTCGACATGAACCGCCGTGGCTTCAGCCTCTACCTCACCTTTCTGGTTACCACCATTGTTTTTATTCTGGTAACCGGCAGTCAACAGATAAGCCGCACTTCACTCGACCTCGGCAGATCTGATGCCATTGAAACAATCGTCTTTCATGGTGCTGACGGCGGGCTCGAACGCGGCCTGGCAAAGCTGCGCCAGAATTTTGCGCCTTTTTCGCTGAATTATTCTTCGAAACTTGGAAAATACCGTGAGCTGCAGGTTACAATAGCTGCTGACAGGGTTAAATCCGGCATAAGCTTGAAAGCCACCGCTGTTCTTTTTGAAGGCAGCCGGGAAGTATCAAGACGATCGCTCGTCCGCTCCGATGTTCAGAATCAGCCCGGCCGCACCGGCAGCGGCAAATTTGTGGAGGCCTCATGAAAAAGAAAACACACACCGGCCTTTATGTCGCTTTTGACATAGGTACAGTATCAATCAAAGCTGCTGTCATTGAAGTCAGCGACAAGGGCCTGCGGCTGGCAGCTCTTGAAGAAGAACTCCTTAAACCGCTATCTGCATATCCAGGCGAAGAAGAGTTCAGAGCACAGCTGGTAGAAGCACTGAGAAGTCTGGCAGCACGTCTTCCCCTGCAGCAATGCCGCGAGGTCTCGGCTCTGTTTGCCCACCGCGAATTACAGATAAAGATTGTCGAACTGCCGGCACAGGTCCAGCCCGATCAACTCGACAAGCTCCTCAACTGGGAAGCCAAAAAACTGTTATCACCGACCTTTCGCGATGAGCCTTACGCATTTTCCTACAAAATCTTGCGCAAAAACCCATATACAGTTGCCTTATCGGTAATTCCCCAGCGTCTTCTCGAGAAGTTCACCGAACTGTTCGACCGGGCCGGCATCAAACTTTCTTCGACTTTTGCTGAAGTCTATGGTGCCTATGAGCTGAAAGAAATCGTTGATATTTCAGGGTTACCGGCACTTTCTATCGTCAATTTCGGTCACACAAGCACAAACCTGCAGATTTTTTCGGCGGGTGAGCTCAAATTCTATCGGTTTATTCCCTCAGGCATGGGAGATCTGTCAGATCCGCCTACTGAAAATGAGCTTGAAATGTATTCACAAAAAATTCGCTTCAGCTTTGACTATTTCAGGGCTGTCAGCAAGCTCAACCAGATCGATATCCTCTATTTCATGGGCGGCGGTGCAGCCCAACCTGGCATCCTTCAATTTGAACGCAACTACTTTAACCCCACCCGCGTCAGCATTGTCGATATTTCTTCAGGCCTCGACATCAGCCTGATTCTGCCTGAACTGGCTGATAATCAACCTGCAGAAGAAAGACAACGACGGCTTCTTCCTTATATACCAACGGTTGGCACCTGCCTGGCTTCTCTGGCAGAAGATGCCCCGGCGATGAACCTGACCGGTCGCCTGAAAAACAAGCAGCGCGAATTGAAGCTGGAAAGACTCGCCGGCCTGCTTCCCCTCTGGACAGGCATAGCGGGTTTCATTGCCGCAATTATCGCTTTGTCAATGATGCATAACAGCATGCGTGCCGAGCTTGATACGATCAACAGCCAGCTGAGCTTTGTCAGAATGAACAGCGAGGCAGCAGCCATAAAACTGCAAAAACACCGGGCAGTTTCAGAAAATACTTTAAAAATGTCGCCGCCTGCAAAGAAGGTATTGGCACCACTTCTCAAAACAAGACGCGGAGCTGCTGATTCACTGTTTCATGCTTTTGCCGTTAAGCCCGAGACATTAGGACTCGAGGAAATTCTGATTCGCACCTCTCTTGAAGCAGAGTCAATCAATCTCGAAACGAAAGAAACCGGGAATGCCGGCGGCGGGGCTTCAGAACCATCTGAATCTTCTGAAGCGGGGTCTGCTTTTGTCAGCACCCTTGTGGCCGGAGGGTTTGACGATCAGCAACTGCGCGAGGGCCTGAAGGGGCAGATACTTATAATTCGAGGCACTGCCGACAACAACCAGGTTATAGGCCAGTATATAGAGGGTCTGAGCACCAAAAGGGCTATTCGCCGCATAAAAAGCCTAACCACAAGAAATGCTACCAGAACCGGCATTGAATTTCTTCTGAAGGGAGAACTGCCATGAACCGTATCGCCACCAATGTTATTGGAGCAGTTATCGCCATCGTCGTGGTATTCTTTCTTGGACGACTCTTCTTTTTAACCGGCCTGCAGAATGAAATTAATCAGGCACGTCTGCAACTTGAAGACGGCCAGAAAAATTACGAGACGATAAATGCCGAGCTGACCAGAATCAAGCCCACCCTTGATGATGAGGCAGCCAGCACCCCAAAAAAGCAACAGAGAACTGATAAAATGCTGAAGCCGGGCGAAGAATCCTCATTACTACGCCTGGTCAGCGAAACCGCCGGCAAGAGTTTCCGCATCAATTCATTCGATCTCATCGAGTCATTTTTGCTCAAACCGGAAAACCCTGATGACATGGGTTCCTCAGGCGGCGGTTTTGCAGCCGCCACCACCCAGGAACTTCCCGAACTCGATGATCAGGGCATGCCGGTGGGTATTGCCACAGAAGACGACGAAGAATGGCCCGGTGTTGAAATCGTTCCTCTCAAACTGACTTTTTCAACCACCTTTAGAACTATTGGCAAGTTCTTGACTGATGCCGGCCAGACCCTGCCGCTGAACTCAGTTCGTTCTCTGGATTTAATTCTCAGAGACGAGGGTCTGGTTAAAGGAACGCTCGTTTTGAATTTTCCGCTGGCCGAGGTCAGATAACCGAGGCGATTACCGATCTCAGGAGAAAAGCAATGCAAACTGGAACTGAAACGTGGAAATGGGGAGTGGTATTTATTCTGCTGGCCATTTTTCTGATCACTGCAAACCAGGCCTATCAGCATGTCACCAGTCAGGAGCATTACGAGCCACCTGACGACTACATGAAGGGCGACTCATGGGACATCGAACACCATAGCGGCCCCGGAGCCGGTCAGGGCCTTGAGCTTCCTGCCGAATCACCATCAGACCAGGATTCTTCTCTGGCATCGATGCCGATTATTCCGGAAGGTGACGAGGATGCGATAATGCCTGCCGATGAAATCGACTGGAATCAGCTCAAAGACCCGGCAAAGGCGACAAATGATGGTGAAACGACCCCATAAAAAGGCAGCTTTGCTTGCCCTGCTGCTCCTTGCAGCCCCGGTTCATGCGGTTGAAATGAGCCCGGCGCTGCGTGAGTCCGAGCGTCTTTATCAGAGTGGTCGATTTGAAGAAGCCGCTCTCAAGGCAAGAGAGTTTAAGCGTTTTTTTCCTGATGATTTTCAGAATCTTTTGATTCTTGGAATGAGCGATTTCCATGCGGGCAATTATCTTGAGGCCTCAGACATATTCAGACTGGCTGCCCGTAAGAACCCCAGGCACCCGATCGTGGTCAGATACTCTGAGTTGCTGCGCGAAATCGAATATCGCAGTGGCCCCTTCAGCCTTGACCCTGACCGCCAGGATCAGTCAGATAAAATGGTTACGGCCGAATACTTTAAAAGGGGATTTTTTGGGCCGTCATTTACGCACACCTCAGAGGCAGCCGATTCTGGACTGCCCCCCACCCCCCTGGACCCGGTGCTTATCAAAAAACCCCTCGCCACAGAGTCATTTAATGCCGATTACCCGGTCTCACAACTGGCCCTGCCGGCTCCTCACCCTTACATGGAAAGCATTCTCACTGCTGAATCAATGGCAGAAATGGCAGAACGCGCTTTTGAAAAAGGGGAATTTCAGAAATCATATCTGTTCTTTTCACAGCTGACAGCTTCTGCACCACATAACCGCCGTTTCCTCATCGGAAAATCGGAAGCTGCGTTTCACATGAAACGTTATCGTCAGGTCCTGGAAATTCTCGGGCCAATGGTTGCCGCAGGAAGCATTGAAAGCTTTTCAGAACAGCAGCGGCAAAAAATTAAGCACCTCATGGAACAATCGAGAAAAAATGTGTTCTCGGCAAAGGGCCGCTAGAGTCGGTTATTGATCCCAGGTGAAATCTTTGACAACTTTCTTTTTGTTGCCAAGAATGATGATTTCAACTCTTCTATTTGCTTCACGAGCCTCTGGTGTATCATTTTTCAGTTTGGGGCGGTTATCGGCATAACCCTGCGCCGAAAACCTTTCCGGGTCGAGATTCATTTCTTCAACAAAAAACCTGACGACTGAGCAGGCACGTGCGGTAGATAGTTCCCAGTTTGATGGGTAGGTTGTGTTTCTGGCTGGCAGATCATCAGTATGGCCATCAACTCTGACATAGTTCTCTATTGTACCGACAATTGGCACAAGAGCCGTAAGAATTTCTTCAGCGCCCTTTTTCATTTCGGCGCGCCCGCTTTCAAAGAGAACATTGGCTGGAATCTGAATCTTTACCATCTGATCGTCAGAAAATACGCGCAGGCGGTCAGCCAGGGGCACTTTGTGCAGTTTGTTCTTTACGCTTTTTACAATCTGTGGCATCTCACTTTTTCGTGAAGCCGGGGTCATGAGAATACCTTTGCCACCCATAGTCAACCACTGATGAGCGCCCTGAGCAGCGTTGATACTGAATACCGCGTGAAACATTTCGTCACGCGACTCGCTTTCCTGCCGCTTTTTAGGGGAATCGAGCGACGAGAAGGCAAAGAGCATGACGAAGAAACACAGCATATTCGTTACCAGGTCTGCGTAAGAAACAAACCATAACGGTGCCGAAATTTCTTCAGGTTTTTTTCGCTTAGCCACCCTGACCCAGCTCCTCAGAGAGATGCAGTTCGTTGAAGGTCACTCTGGCTTTTTCGTTCAGGAACGCCAGAAGCCTTTCCTGGATAATCCTGGGATGTACGCCGGCAGCAATAAAAAGGCAACCCCTGGCAATGATTTCGCCATAGAGCTGTTCGGCCTTGCTGCGCTCTTCCATTTTTTTGCCATAAGGAATGAAAAGAAGGTTGGCCGCAACTGCGCCATAGAATGTAGTAATTAGTGCAACCGCCATGTTCGGGCCAATAGAGGAAGGATCATCGAGATTGCCCAGCAGACCAACGAGACCGATAATTGTACCGATCATTCCGAAGGCAGGAATAACAGATGCAAGAAAGTCCAGGGCGGCTTTAACATCAGTGTGACGGTTGGCGCGCGAATCGAGTTCGGTGTCAAGAATATCTTCGATTACCTTGATATCAACTCCGTCAATAACCATCTGTAGACCACGCGCCATGAAGGGCTCTTCAACTTCTGCGATGCGCGAATCGAGGGCAAGAATGCCCTCTTTTCGCGCTACGTCAGCGGTCATGAGAATGCTGCTGATCAGTTTCATATAGTTGAACTCTCTTGGGGCGAGATAGGCAGTTTTAATCATGGTCAGAGCATTTCTGACAGTGTCGTAGCTGTAGGCAACGACCATCGCCGAAAGGCCACCGCCAAAAACGATGAACATTGACGAAATGCTAATGAAGATTCCCAGATCTCCGGTAAGCTTAATACCGACAATGATCAGTAATGCACCGGCAATCGTTCCTATCAGAGTATTGTTATCCAAAAGAGAATTCTCCTGACTGGCAGCGTAGGTTTTTAAGAACTCAGCCTAACAGGTCGAGCTTGAATACGAGTTCTGAAATACCTTTTTTATTTTTTGTCACTTCTTCAACTTTGATGGTGAATTTGTAAGGCGCAACTTCGGCAATGCCAAGAACCTGGCCCTTTTTCACTTTGGCAGCATTGATAGCAACTTTGGGAGTCTTCATGCTGCGAACTTTCTTATTGTTTTCCATTACATCGATTTCGAAACTGATACCCTGAATATAAGCTTCGTCATCAGTAATAACTTTCCAGTCTTCATCGTATTTAAGAGAAAACCAGTAATTATTACCGTTCATTGTCAGGGGGGCCTTTTTGAGAAGCTCTTCGGTAAGCGGGTGCGGGGCGTAATTCAGAAGCCTGACAAGAGTGAAGAGATTTTTTGGATCAACCTTGGCCGCAGGTGCCTGGGCTGTTTCGACTTTGTTGCTGACAACAACTTTGGCTTCAGCTTTTGCCGGCACGAGCTTCCTGGAAGCTTTGGCAGCAGCCAATTTTTTGCCAGTGGCTGGAGCCACCGGTTTGAGAGACGTAACCATATGACTTGAAGCCACCGGCAGTTCGCCCGGGGGAGCCACGAGAACGACTTTATCTTCAGCACCGGTCAAAGCCTGAACCGGCCTGACAGCTCTCACGCTTCTGGCAGAGGCATTCGCCCGGCCATCATGTCTTATAACCTGCAGGCCAGTGGAGTTATCTGTGCCTGCAAACGAAGAAGAGACAAACACCGTGCCACCAACCACCAGAAATCCCGCCACAATCATACCCAGTCTGACATTCTTCATTTAAATCTCCTGATATTCATGAAACAACTATTAGTTGTTGCGTGCTCCACCGTTTATCCAATTGGTAATAAGACCCTGGTCCGAGGTCGAAATTGAAGGTCGGTCTTTGGGCATTCTTGGAGTTTCTATACCCTTGATGCGGCGCACCAGCTTGCTGGTTTGAGCATCATAAGGCAATATTACCGCCCCTGATTTTGAACCTTTCATCAGGTTGCTGTAACTGTTAAGCCTGAGACCGGCAGCAGCAGAGCTATCGTTATGACAGCCGACTATTGCGCAGTTAACATTGAGAACCGGCAGAATGTTGCGCGAAAAACTTCCACCCATTGAAACAAGAACAACGTGAGTTGTGGCTGAAAGCCCACTGTCAACACTGACAGTCAAAGAATTCGAGTTAAAATCAGTTGCATGCGCAGTAACCGTGTAAACGCCAGGCTCGATATCGGCAAGCGTAAAACTGCCATTGATGTCAGTCTGCACTGACGAGGTGGTCGGCGAGGTAACCACCGTGGCTCCCGAGATTCCGATGCCGGTCTGTGAATCTACGACCGTTCCAACTATTGTGCCTCTGAGGGTGCTCTTTGTTCCGCAACCCACCGCCGTCAACAGCGACAGGCTCAAAACCAGCGCCAGAAATACCTGATAGTTTTTAAACATTACCCCGCTCCTTCCTGAGCTTTTATTACTGCGATGACCATCGGCAAAAAACCTCGCGAAGTTAATAGGACAGTTTGAATTGCACAAAAAAGTTTCAGGCGAAAAGACCGCTCCGTGATATAATCGACGGCATGAAAGTTTTTCGAGTCAATCTGTTACCACTATGCCGTCAGTATCGCGGAACCAGTCTGATGGAGCTGCTTTTAGCGCTCGCCGTTCTTTCGGCTGCGATGTATCCGATTGTTTTCATCTTCAGAATCGGCAGCCCACCCAGGCAGAGCAACCAGCAGGAATACATGGCAACCCTTCTCGCGCACCATGTAGTAGAGACTATCGTTGCCAAAAGAGCTCAGGACCCCTCCTATCTTCCGGCCATGAGTTATTCTGAGCCAGTCGTTCAATCTGCCGAGCACGTTGAACCGGTGAGTCAATATTTTAGAACCATTTCACCTTCTGGCGAAAGTATTACCGAAAATGACGACTCACAACTGTTCTGGTCGCTAAAACCATACAAGTGTCAAATCGACACGTATTACCTCGACGAGAGTCTTTTCAAGGCAATAGTTTACATAACATACCAAAAAGAGGGGCGAACAATGAAGGTGTTTTTTGAGCGCCTTCTACCGCAAAAAAACTTTCAAACCCGCACAGAAGGCGAAGAATGAAAACCACAAAACACCACAGCGGCGAACTCTCTTTCGAAGGAATCCTCTGGTTGGCCTTCTTTTGCCTGATCGCAGCCACCGTTATTGCGATAATTCAGTTTTACAACGTCAGAAATCCGGCAAGTGGCAAAGGATTCGACATAACCCAGAGCTACAACCTTATACTGACAAACATGCGTGAAGATTCGCAGATTGCTGCCGTCGCCGAACCGGCATCAGACAGCGTCACTCTGCTCGACTGTAACAGCGATCTTGTAAGCCGGTATGCTCTGACTGGCGGGCAACTGCAGCGCTTCGACAACCAGGGAACCAGTCTGGTACTTCTTGAAAGAGTCGAGTCCGCGTCTTTTACCACTGACGAAAATCTTAAAAACCTTCTGACGGTTAAAATATTGCCCTCTGACCCTATGGATATTCCGTTTTTCACCTCATTTGCATTACGAGGTATAAACAATGATCTTAACTGATACTGGCGCAACTCGTAACCTGGTGCTTTCAACAGGCCTGACCCTGACAATTATTGTGATCGCCTGGTTTCTCAGCAGCATGGAGTCATCGCCGCTGATTCCGGCGACCACCCTTATCGCTGCCGATTACCAGATGGAATCAGCAATAATAATGCAGATGCAGCAACTAAGCAGCAATTCGCAACGTCAGCCGCAACCAATGAACAAAGAAATCATGCCGGGAATAATCATGCGCCTCGACAGCACTGAAAGCGACGACAAAACCTGGGTTTTCAAAGCCAGCGTCACCGGCCAGGGAATCAACCGCAAAATGCAGGCAAGAGCTCACAGCAGCAATCCCGACAAAATCATGTTTTTCCGCTGATTATTTCTTCTGGCGACACAACTTTCAGCCACAGTCCATCCGGGCCGGGTTCTAATTTCAAAAAACGACTGTGTACATAACCCGCAACCAGAAGAACGTTGTTTGTCGAAGCGACAAGCGGCAGCAGGTCACGCAACCCGACAGGTATTTTCTGGTCAATCAGCCATCTGGCAAGCTTTTTACCACCATTGCCACCGGCCGGATAAAACCGGTCACCCGGCTGACGAAAGCGAATCTGCAGATCATGGGCATATTCAGCCGGAATGAAAAAAAAGCTTGCATTATTGCCCAAATCTCCTGCCGGTTTATCCAGAGAAAACTTCCAGCCATTAACTTCGACACGCTGATCCTTTTGTAGAAGCGCTTTGAAGTCTCTTCCGGCACAATCTGTGGGTACAGAATTTTCCGATTCACACGCGGAGTACCCCGTCAGATTTTCCTCGACAATCAGGCGATCACTAAGCCTTTTAACGCAAAATTCTTTGTACACAACGCGGTCGACCAGACATTTTTTTCTCCAGAGCTGATCCACCCTGGAAATCAGAGTACGGTCCACCCTCAATGAACGATCATCAACACAAAGCCAGCGCCGAATAATTTCACGCCGCAAGGTACATTCTGGTGTTATGTAAACCTTTAACTCTGACCCGGTTGCAAATTTTTTGATGAATGCGCGAGCCTGCCTGGCCAGACGATGCTGCAACTGTCTGGCATCGGCACTTAGAGCCACAATATGTCGTGTCGAACCACCCTGCAGCTCATTCATCAGCGGCAGTAACTGGTGTCTAACCCGATTGCGTGAATATTGCAGGGTCTGATTTGTTTCGTCTTCGCGCCAGCTTTGCCCGGAATCAAGTAACAACCGTTCAAGCTCGATTCTGGCGACGTTTAAAAGCGGCCGCCAAACTCGCAGTTCACGCCCATTCAACTTGAGACGAATACGACTGTTGATGCCTCCAAGTCCTTGCCATGAACAACCCCGCATCAGACGCATCAACACAGTCTCTGCCTGATCGTCAGCATTGTGACCGGTAGCGACAATGTCTGCCCCTGATTCGTCAAGCATCTCGATGAACGAATTATATCTGAACTCCCTTGCCCAGGCCTCACTGCCAACTTTGTGATCTGAAGAAAAGCTGCCCGGGCAGGCTTTTCGCATAAAAAATTCCAGACCAAGTCTTGTTGCAAGGTTTTTGACCCAGAGAGAGTCTTCACCACTGACAGAGCGCAGGCTATGATCTACATGAAAAACATAGAGCTTGATATGGCGCATTCTGCACCACTCACGCAGCAATAACAGCATTGCCACTGAATCACAACCACCGGAAACCGCAGCAGCAATTTTTCTGACCTCGGGTGGTCGGGTCATCAAAGAGAGAAGTCTCTGTTGCAGTGCTTTAACCTTCATTACAACCCATAAACCTGTTGGCCGGCAGACATACCCCGATCACCGGCGGGCAGCGGTTCGCTTTGTTTTAAGGTAGTCTTCCCATGCCTGCTGAATGTAGCGCGGCAATTTATCGGGGGAACGAACTTCATCTGAATCTATTACAGCAACCGATGGAGCGGCACAAAGGCGCGAGATCAGGCGATCCTTGCCGTCAAAAACATCGATAACCATAGCCCCTTTGCGCTGATACTTGCGATAAACCCTGCGAACCGCTGGCGGAGGAACTGCCACACGATTACCAATGACTACCGCTGAAGGACTGTGAACAATCAAACCCGAAACATCAACAGGATAAATATATGATGGAATGACGTATTCGTCTCTGTCAGCGACATAATCAGCGAGAATCATTCTAAAATCAGCATCACTGATATTCTTTAAAAATCTTGCCAGAGAATAATATCTTGCATCGCGGGCAATGCCGTTAAGGTCCATGCCGCGCGGCCTTGTTTCTTGGATTACCAGCACAATTGGCCCATACATTCTGGCAACACCGATTCTTGGTGAAGTAAAAATAAAATGGGTTTCAGGGTCAGGCACGCCGGCCTTACTTGCTTCAAATTTTCCCGGGCGGTTCTCGTAAAGGTCTCTGGTTGAATCAACTGTTTTAAATATCTTCTGTAGAATTTGGGTGTGCCGGGTTCGGGCGTTTTTAAACGCTTCTTCAGATGACATTCCGGCCTCTTGATTTTTTTCAACCAAACTACGCAAGCCACGTGATTGGTGAGTCAGATCAAGAAGAAACCTGAAGCCAAGAAGCTCGTCACGATCGATCTCACCGGACTTCCGTGAACCAAAGCCGCGATATAGAACAGAAAAAGAACCGTTACGAATGCGCTTTAAAGCCGTGGCTGAATTCATGGTAAACATCGATATCGTTTCGGCATCGTAAGATGCCGCGCTGACGTAGCCCGGCAACCCCAAAATCACAACGACCAGCATTAATTTTGACAGCAAAAAAGATGAAAACCGCTTACACCAGAAAGGCTTTGCAGAAAACATTTATACTTTTCCCCTTTTTAAGGCACTATTTTGTGTCTGCATCATTCTATTCCATTCTAACTTCTGCGTCAACGCACCATTGAAGCCCACAAGACGCATTGCGTATTTAGCATGTGTTAAGTTTGGCAGCAGATAAGGTTATCTGCTATTATCACTTTCTGGCGACCTGCCGAAAGTCAGGACATTTCATAGAAGAAATTGCCCCGTAGGTTTATGAGAAAAGAAATGAGGAGACTCAATGGTGTCTGATACAATTCACCGCGACAGTCAATGCCATAATGTCAGTTGTCCAACACAATTGATGGAAGCTGCTCGACATCAAGGCCCACTCGAAGTCGCTGAATTAATCAAGAATGGAGCCGACGCAAACACCAGAGACAGCTACGAATGGACGGCTCTGATGCATGCTGCCAGCAACAACTGTAATCTATTGCCGAGGATAACTCTGAATTCAAAGGTACTCGTGCTTATTGGCGACTCAATGACGCGCGGTTTTCATGAAAGAACTTACTGCAAAAGAATAACCTGGCTGCAAAAACGAGTCGTTGTAAAACAGTATCAGCGCTTCTGCATGCCCTGAGACTTCTTCTGGTCCATATAGGCTTTTGCCGACTCTTTCTGACCCTGAAAAAAGCGCTGTAACTCTGAGTTGAGAGCCTGCCCGTCGAGTGTTGCATCAGAGTTAACCCGGTCGAGAAAGTCCATGTTTTCCTGGTGTTTTCCGGCAAAGAAAGCTTTAATTTCTTCGTAGTTTTCGCTGAATCTGCTTAGAGCATGCTCTTTCATGGCGGGGTTTGCACCAGGTCGAGCAGCAAAACCGGCTTCGAGCGTGGCAAGACGTTCTTCCTGCAGTTGCTGGCGAAATGCAGTATTCTTCTCATATTGCCTGGTTTTAAAGTCTTTTAAAGCCGTTATTAATTCTGACTTCGGCTTTCCGGCCATAGATTCCATGAATTCTTTACCCTCAGCCTCCTCAGCAGCCAGAAAGTCCTGCAGTTTCTGCTGTTGCGCAGTGCGCAGAGCTCCCATCTGCATACCACCACCGGCTTGACGCATACCAGCTCCGCCGTTCATGGCAGGTTGAGCAATCGATTCACCTGCATTTAAAAGCAAAAAAGTGCCTGTGAACAGAAACATACAGCCAGTAAAAACCCTCTTAATTTTCTTCATTTTTTCTCCATTTATATGTCATTAATAGGCCGCTCAAAAGAGCTTCGGCCGGCATTGTCGCCAAAGGCCGGCGATAATTATTAACGTTTCGCCTTGAAGGTGAATTTCTGACCGCTGATTGTGGCCTCATACATAAGCCCACCGCCCGGAACGACCATAACGATGATCCCATCTTTAAAGCCGGCAGTTTTTGCGACCCCGGCATTAACAATGACCGCAGAGACATTGGCACCAAGCTCGAAATTTCCCTGCTTAAACTTATTCAGGGCAACATCGTCCTGAAAAAAGATGATCTCACCATAAACCTGACCGCCCAGCTGAAACCCGACAGAA
>JAQUZA010000259.1 GCA_028691595.1 Candidatus Rifleibacteriota bacterium | reverse complement strand
GTGTTGATAATCTGTCGTTCTATGTGGCCGACCTCGATGGTAACGGTATGAGCATCGTGTTCACCGCAGCGGCTGCTGGCGCATCATTCAGAACTATCACTTCAATTGCCAACATGATCAATGAACAGGCTACATTGAACGGTGTTCAGGTTGCCGCCGAAATCATGACCGGCACTCAGACGCTCAAGATATTCTCTACCATTCCAGGTAAAGAGGGTAAGGTCGTGTTCGCTGAATGGGGAAGCCCGGATTCACTCAACACGCTCAAATCAATGTTCAACATCGATCCGGTCTCGTATCAGAATGGTGTCGGCAACTATTCTTACACCATGCATGCCAAAGACACTTCGATACAGTTCCAGATTGGGCCGAACCAGGGGCATATTGCAAAAGCCAATATCATTCGCACCGATATCAAGGCTCTGGGCATTGAAGATCTCGACCTTACCACCGTTGAATCTGCCGAAATTGCTCTGGGGCTCATTGATAAGGCTCTGCAGCGCATTTCTTCAGAACGTGCCAAGCTCGGTGCCATCGAAAACCGCATGAACTACACCAACAACAGCTTGAGCGTGGCTCTGCAGAATATGACTGCATCTGAATCACGCATCAGAGACGTTGACATGGCTGCCGAAGTCATTGAAATGACCCAGTCGCAGATTCTGCAGCAGGCAAGCAACGCCATGGTCGGTCAGGCCAATGTGTCTGCTCAGTCGGTTCTCGATCTTCTCCGCTGATTTTTCTCGATTCCCTCAGAATTTTATAGGTTTGCACCCAGGGCCGCCCTCAGGGCGGCCCTTTTTTTTTGCCCGGGTCAATCTTTGGTTGCGAAAAGTTTCTGGGTAGTTACGCAATTTTTAGCAACTGATGTAACCGTTTTGCAGCCACCTATTTTGGTTTTAAAACCTCTGTTGTCGCGTGTTAACAACCCTTTTCGGAAGTTGGCATGCGAGTTGCTTTATTTGTTACAAAATTAACAAACCTGGAGGTTTTATAATGAGTAACTCTGTTGAAAAGCTTAATTCCGAGAATTTCTCAACTTTTACCGGTGACGGTACCGTTCTTGTCGATTTCTGGGCACCCTGGTGCGGGCCCTGCCAGATGCAGCTCCCGATTCTCGATGCAGTGGCCGGAAAAGTAAAGACTGGTGTGAAAGTTGGCAAACTCAACGTCGAAGACAGCCCCGAAATTGCCTCAAAGTTTGGAATTTTCAGTATTCCAACCCTGATCGTTTTCAAAAATGGCAAGGCTGAAAAGGTCTTTCAGGGTGTGCAGAAAGAAGAAGTCCTGCTTCAGGCAGTTTCATAAAGGAAAAAACAATGAAAATACTTATAGTTGGCGGAGTGGCCGGTGGAGCCAGTGCTGCCGCCAGAGCCCGAAGACTTGATGAAAAAGCTGAAATCGTGCTGTTCGAGCGCGGTGAGCATATCTCATTCGCCAACTGTGGTTTGCCTTACCATATTGGCAATATAATTGAAGATCGCGAGATGCTTCTGGTAACGACCCCGGCGGTGATGTACGAAAAGTTCGCCATCGATGTCAGGGTCAAGAGCGAAGTTTTGAGCATCGACAGAGACAAAAAATCTGTAATGGTCAAAAATCTCGCCACCGGCGAAGAATATCATGAATCTTACGATTATCTGATACTCAGCCCTGGTGCTTCGGCTGTCAGACCACCCATTAATGGTATCGATCTCCCAGGTATTTTTACTTTGCGTAACCTTGAAGACACTGATCGCATCAAGGCCGCAATTCAGGGAAAGAAATCGGCGGTAGTTGTTGGTGGTGGCTATATTGGTCTCGAAATGGCCGAATCTCTTCATCATGCCGGAATGAATGTTACTCTGGTCGAGCTGGCCGAGCAGGTGATGGGGCCTGCTGATCCTGAGATGGCTTCTATGCTTCATACTGAAATCACTATGAGCGGCGTAGATCTCATGCTTGGTCAGTCAGTTACAAGTTTCGAAAAGCATGCTGACCAGCTGCGGGTATTTCTCAGCTCTGGCACCAGGGTCAACGCAGATGTGGTTATCATGGCCATTGGTGTCAGACCCGAGAACAAACTGGCTAAAGAATCTGGCCTCGAACTGGGCGTAACCGGTGGTATTAAGGTTAACAGCCGAATGCAGACCAGCGATCGAAGCATTTATGCCGTTGGCGATGCCGTTGAAGTAATTGACCTGATGACCGGCAAGCCGGCCCTGATTCCGTTGGCCGGCCCGGCAAACCGTCAAGGCCGTATTGCGGTCGACAATATCTTTGGTCTTGATCGTGAGTATCGCAATACTCAGGGTTCAGCAGTGTGCAAGGTGTTTGATCTGACCTTCGCCATGACCGGTCTCAGTGAAAAGCAGGCAATTAAACACGGTATTAAACACGATAAGATTTACGTTCATCCGGCTAATCACGCTTCCTACTACCCCGGAGCTAATTCTATCAGTCTCAAGATGCTGTTTGACCCGGATACCGGCCGGGTTCTCGGAGCGCAGGCCGTTGGTATGGCAGGGGTTGAAAAGCGTATCGATGTGCTGGCAGTTGCAATCAGGGCAGGCATGAATGTTTATGATCTTGAAGAGATCGAACTTTGCTATGCTCCACCCTATGGTTCGGCCAAAGACCCGGTCAATTACGCCGGATTCGTTGCCGCCAACCTAATTCGCGGTCATGCCAGGCATTTTCATTCAGCCGAAATTCCAAGACTCAGTGCTGGTCAGAAACTTCTCGATGTGAGAACCAGCGAAGAACTTCTGGCCGGAATGATTCCGGGTGCCATCAATATCCCGCTGCACGAACTTCGCGCCCGTATCGGTGAGCTTGACCCGCAGAAAGAATATATGATTTATTGCCAGGCTGGTTTGCGC
Organism: Candidatus Rifleibacteriota bacterium; assembly: GCA_028691595.1. GTDB lineage: Bacteria > Muiribacteriota > Ozemobacteria > Ozemobacterales > Ozemobacteraceae > Rifleibacterium. Next base: position 2,466 of record JAQUZA010000259.1, on the reverse strand, counting down.
GGCTATATTGCCTATCGTATTCTGGCTCAAAGAGGCTTCAAGGCCAGCAATCTCGATGGTGGTTACAAGACCTACTGCATGGTCAATAAGAACGCGGTTTATGATAAAACGTTCATGACTGACGATGCCGGCGGTGACGTTGAGCACCTTGAAGACCCTGCTGAAGATAACAGCAAAATTGAGATTGTAAAAACCATAGATGTTTGTGGGTTGCAGTGCCCTGGCCCGATTGGCCAGTTGAGAGCCGCTGTTGACAAGATTGAGCGGGGGCAGGCAGTTGAAGTTATTTCAACAGACCAGGGGTTTGCTGCTGATGTTCCCGCCTGGTGTCGCTCAACCGGCAACGAATGTGTCAGCGTCGAAAAGATTCCCGGTGGCAAATTCAAGGCAACGGTTAAAAAATTGGGTCAGCTTGCATGCACGCCCCTTACCACCTGCCATAAGCAGATGACCAACGTGATTTTCAGCAACGATCTTGATAAGGCCATGGCGGCGCTTATTATTGCCAACGGGGCTGCTGCTGCCGGTTATAAGACCACGCTGTTTTTTACCTTCTGGGGCCTGAGCATTCTGCGGCGTGAACCTGACAGGCCTTTGAAAAAAGGTGTTATGGAAAAAATGTTCGGCATGATGTTGCCAAAAGATGTTAATGGCCTCAAGCTCTCAAAGATGAACATGGGTGGCATGGGAACAATGATGATGCACAAAGTCATGGAAAGCAAACATGTGGCACCTCTGCATGAATTGCTTGCCCAGGCAACGGCTAACGGTGTTAAACTTGTGGCATGTTCCATGAGTATGGATGTCATGGGCATCGATGCTGGCGAGCTGATCGAGGGTGTCGAAATTGCTGGTGTCGCCAGATATATTGACGAGCTTTCAAACAGCAGCGCCGGGTTATTCATCTGATTTAAACCTAAAAAAGAGCAGGCAACCCTAATTGCCTGCTCTTTTTTTGTTTTCAAAAAAATATTTTAAAAATTTTGCAAATCAGATATTTTAGTGCTAAAAGAAGAGGGATTACGATATATCTTTTAAAAATTGCTGATAATCGTTTAAATTCGCGCGAAATAATGAAGAGAAAAATGTCGATAGTCCTAATAGAAAGGCGAAAATAGGCTTTTCTGGTAGCAAAATAAAAGAAAGGGGGCTAACGGGTTTAAAAAAAGGGCAAAAATACAGGCCTGAAACAATTTCAAGGAGTTCGGCACAAGGAAGTGCCTGAAGACAAAAATTCAAGGAGGAATTTTTATGTCGCTTACAATCAATCAGAACGTTCTCTCTATCAAAACCTACGCCAGTCTTTCACAAACCAGTTCCAGACTCGAGAAATCGATTCAGAAACTTAGTTCAGGTCTGAGAATCAACTCAGCAGCAGATGATGCCGCCGGTCTGGCAATCAGCGAAAAAATGCGCCGGCAGATCAGGGGTCTTAATCGTGCTGTATCGAATGCCCAGGATGGCATCTCGATGATTCAGACTGCAGAAGGCGCTCTTGGCGAATCTCAGAGCATTATCCAGAGAATGCGCGAGCTTGCCATTCAGGCCTCGAACGACACTCTTACCAGCAACGACCGTCTTGAAATTCAGAAAGAAGTCAATCAGCTTCGCACTGAAATCGACAGAATTTCGCAGAACACTGAATTCAATACCAAAAAGCTTCTGAACGGCAGCCAGTCTTCTCTGGTAAGTTCAAGCTCAAAATTCGTTAACGGTATTGTCACCGGAAACGCCAGTGGTGGCGGTGATTTCAACGTCAGTATCGCTCTTATCGATGGCGGCATTTCGCAGATGCAGAGAAGCCAGGCTTTCACTGACAAAAATACCGGCAACCTTGCTGATGGTAACACCAAACTGCAGGATATCGCTCAGTTCTACGATTCAAACGGTTCTTTCGCACTCAGTTCCCCCCAGGAAATAACCCTTACCGGTAATTCCAAGAGTGCTACCATTACACTTGACGCACAGATGAGTCTGAATGAACTGGCTGCCGCCGTTCAACAGGCTCTCAGCAGCGAAGCTGGTCTTGATATCAAGAATACCAGTGCCGGGGTTATTGGTACTGCTGCGTCAAACCTCACTGGAGTGGGCGGTTACTTACAGATCGTTTCCGGTTCAGTTGGCGATCAAGGCGAATTCTCAGTTGCCGGTTCTCAGGCAGTTGTTGACGCTCTCGGCTTCTCAACCACCAGAGAATCAGAAAACAACCTGGTACAGTTGACTCTCACCGATGGCAGTGGCAATGTAAGCAATGTTAGAACCAGCACCGACAGAGCTGTTGGTCTGCTCGAAGGAATCGACGTACAGTTCTCTTCTCAGGCAGCTCAAATCGCCGGTTACGGTGGTCTTGAAGAAGGGCTGCGCTTCACTGCTGAACAGACGTTTACAATTTCTGCCGGCGGATCTCAGGTTGACGTTGTTGTCGCTACCGGCGAATGGACCATGCAGGGTATCGCAAGATCTATC
>JAQUZA010000258.1 GCA_028691595.1 Candidatus Rifleibacteriota bacterium | reverse complement strand
CGGTGTTGATTCCGATGAAAAAGCTATTCATTCGTCAATTGGTAATGACCTGACAAGGCAGGGCAATGAACATTATCACCCACGCTCTAATCGGTTGGTGCGCCGGGCAGCGCTTCAGCAGGCATCTTCCCGAGGTTGCAATCATTACTGTCGCCTCGGTGATACCAGATATCGATGCTGCTGGTGCGGTGATCGATCTGGCCCGCGGCGGTGAGGCCGAACTCTTCAGCGCTTTTCATCACAAATTCGGGCACTGTCTGCTTTTTTACCTGGGTCTGCTGCTTCTCGTGCATCTTTTACGGAAAAATGCCCGCCTGACCCTGTGGTGTGCGCTCATTTTTCACCTGCATCTGCTCTGCGACGTTATCGGTGCCCGCGGACCCGATGGCTATCAGTGGCCGGTTTACTATCTTTTCCCCTTCTCTGATTATGGCCTGAGCTGGTCTTACCAATGGGAAATCAACGCCTGGCCGAATATTCTTCTGACTCTCTGGCTGCTTTACCTCTTTCTTCGCCAGTCGGCACAAATGGGTTTTTCGCCCCTGTCGCTGTTGAGCAGTTCGGTCGATGATCATTTTGTGCATACCCTGCAAAAACGCTTCGGGTTTAACAAGACTGGCACTGCTGACCAGATGCAAGTTGAACCCTCAAGCTCCGAAGTGCCCGGGGCAAAACAATGAATTCACACCCGTTCAGCCAGCGTCTTTGTGCTGTTTCAGCGACGGTGAATCCGGGGTGCAGCCTGTAATGAATGCTCAAACCGCCGGTCTTTATGTGCATGTTCCTTTCTGCTTCAGCAAATGTGATTATTGCGGATTTTATTCGACCGTTCCAGGTAAGGGTGATATCGATAGTTACCTCTGCCGTCTGGCCGAAGAATCGGCATTGGTGCGGGCACAACTGCCGACCGGAATCAGAACGGTCTTTGTTGGGGGCGGCAATCCGACCACTCTTGGCGAAGAAGGCATTGCGCGTCTGGTCAGCATTATTGAAACATGGTTCGCGAACGGCAACCCCGTTGAGATTACTTTCGAAACGAATCCTGAAACCCTGACGCTGCCAATTATCAGACTTTTGCAGAATCTGCCGGGTATCAGACTGAGCATCGGGGTTCAACGTCTTGAAGATTCTGAGCTGGCGGTTCTGGGTCGCAAGGCCAGACTTGAAGCTGTTTATCGTGCGCTCGATCTGGCCTGTTCAAATCTGACCAATGTCGCGGCCGATATAATTCTCGGGGTGCCGGGTTGCCCTTCGGTGGCTGATTCATTGGCAAATCTGCTGCTTAGATTCGATCTGAAACATATTTCGGCTTATTTTTTGACCGTTGAAGCTGACACTCCCCTTCAGCAGCGTATTTCTGCCGGTAATTTGCCTGACCCGGCCGAAACCGGGCCCGAAGAACTTTTCTGGGTGCGAGATATGCTTGTCAGCAGAGGGTTTGAACATTATGAAATTTCAAATTATGCCCGGCCGGGCTGGCGCTGCCAGCATAATCTCGGCTACTGGCTCGCCCGGGATTACATTGGCCTCGGCCCTTCTGCTGTTTCAGGGATGGCAGACTGTCGAACCAGCAATGTTGCAGACTTTGCTTCATGGTTGCGTGCCGCTCCGCCTCAGATTGAACGATTGACAAGGGTTGATCAGCGTAATGAATTCTTGATGCTGCATCTGCGCCTGTTGCTTGACGGACTAAGTCTTACGAACTTAACAGCAAAATTCGGGCCCCAGCCGCAAGACTTTTATGCTGAGCTCGATGGCCAGCTGGCAGTTGGTAATCTGCAGCGCCATGGCGATCAGATCCGCCTGACCGACCAGGGCCTGGCAATTGCCGATAATGTTCTTGCCAGTCTTTTTATCTGAATCTGAAGTATTGTTAAACAGCGTTTGTGGCATAAACTAACGCTGATGACGCATAAGGAGATTAACATTGAACTCATGTGTGGCAGGATTTCTGGTGTGACAGATGCCGGGTCTGGCTGATAAGCTATGCTGGCTTTTTAAGCTGACTTTTTTTATATGATTCAAAGTAAGAAAGTGAACCTGAAAAATGCCGGAAACTAAGAACTTTCGTAAAAGCGCTTTTATGTGGCGTTGTTGCCATCAAATGCTTTTTTTGCTGTTAATGGTTTTTGGCTTTGCTCCGGTGGCATCGGCCGCTTCCGCTTTTGATGCAGTTGTGCGCTCGGTGCTGCGTATTGCCGGTCGAGACTCGTCAGGTGAGCCTGTATATGGCACAGGGTTTTTACTGCAGGGTCGCGGAAACTCATCTGATGAAGCCTGGCTTGTGACTGCTGGGCATTTGATGAGCCGTATTGCCGGTGAAAAGATTGAAATCGGCATGCGTCGCCAGGTTCGGGGTGTGTTCAGCCCGGCTCCTGTTCTGGTAAAAATACGCCAGAATGGCACCCCTCTGTATCACAGTAGCCGGGAGTCTGATCTTGCCGCCCTGAAAATTATGCTGCCCGCCGAAGCTGACTGTTGTGTTCTTGCCAGAGATTTTGCCGTCGATGAAGCCCGCCTTGCCAGGTCAGGTTTTGGCAGCGGTGTTCAGGTGCTCATTCCTGGTTTTCCATACGGTGAAGCGTGTAATGAAGCTGGCTTTGCTTTTGTCAGATGTGGGGTTGTTTCAAGTTTTCCGGTTCTGCCGGCCTCTTCGCAACCGGTCTTTCATGTCGATTTTGAAGTTTTTGAAGGCTACAGTGGTGCGCCGGTAATCTTTTCAGATGGCAAAGATACCGGGGTTCTCGCCGGCATGGTGCTTGAAGAAGTTTTTCTTGAAGAATTACGCCCCCGCGGGAAAAAAACGGCCCGTACCCGTCGGGGTCTTGGTCTGGCGCGGGTGCTCAGCGGCCCGATAATCAAGGCTTTTATCAATTCGTTGCCCTAGTGCTCTGTCAAACTTGAATCTGTAGTAATTTCGTCCCGCGCAAGCGGGAATCCAGTGTTTGCCCGCTTGGATCCACGCTTGCGGGTCTGTCGATTTATTCTCTTAGAAATGTTATTTAAGTATTATTAGATGTTGTTTACCGGTTCGACGGTGCAGCTATCAGCCGGGTTACTTTTTCTTCAGCGATTCCTCACTGCGTTCGTCACAAGCTTACGAAAAAGTAATCCCGTCTTCTATCTGCACCTGGTAATGGTTTAAAACTGGTTTTTATAAAATTTAACATCAAATTACTGATTAAATTGACAAGCCCTTGCGCGTGGATGACAGAATTGTTGTCTATTACTGCTTTCATATGTGACAGAGGAACAGATTTGTTTACGACATTTATGCTGTTGAAACGATAAATATTGCCCGCCAGCAAAGGGGGGGCTGTGAAGAATTCTATTCTGGTATGAACAAAGATTGCTCGGCGGCAAGGGCATCGGCAAAGCTTATTAAATCAATCATGCGGTCTTCACTGCTGATTATCTGTATCTGCCGGTTGGCATAAAGAGTTCGGGCTTTTTCAAATTCCGCCATGGCCTTGATGGGTTCATCATTTTTGTGCAGAGCCCTTATCTTATAAAGCAGCATGTGCAGGAACATTACGCCATTCGGAAACTTCTGCATATATTCATCCGCCCAGAACAACGTATCACCCGGCCGGCAAAGCTTGTCGAAGTTCAATCTTACCAGGGCAGCGGTGGCTTCATCAGCCCATACATTGGTAGTGCCATAATTTTTGAGAAATTTTTCATACTCTGTGGCTGCTTCGTCAAACCTGCTGAGGCGGCGGTCAAGTATCCAGGCCATTCGATAGTTGACTGTATCGAGAAATCGATATTTCGGGTATTTCTTGCTCAGATGTCTGAAGGTTTCAAGTGCTGATTCGGGTTCAAGAAAGGTTCTCAACTGAATTTCGGCGCGATAATAAAGAATCAGTTCCGGTCTGAAAAAGACGATCCAGGCCCCGGCGGCGGCGGCGAGCAGAACCATTGTCAGCAGGGCAAAACGATTGAGCCGGGTTGCCCTGCTGCGGTTCTCTTTTATTTTTTCGCTGGCGCTTTTTGCCTGTTCGAGGGCATCGCCAATTTCCTGTTTGACGTTGTTGCTGAACGGGTTGATACTGGCATTTATGGTCTGCAGATGGTTGTGAGGCATATCGATGATCCAGCGCAGCACGTTGATCATTGAAAAGGCGAACTGCAGAGCGACAAACACAATCATCGAAGAAAAGCAGGCAAAAAAGAACGAGGTGGTATCCTGGCCAGTGAGACCAAGCCAGTCACTCCAGAAACCCCGCCCGAAAATACGGTTCGAGATGATGATAAAAACCCAGGCACTGAGGGTGATAAACATCATGGCAATTGTCGGGTAAAGCCAGAGAATTACGGTCGGGTAGCTTATTTTTAAATGACTGGCGCATTTATCAGTCAGGTAACCCGCCAGATGGCAGGTTACCGCCAGAAAAAATATTAAAGCCGTCGCCATCTTTGCCGGACCGGGCAGTTGCAGCAACATTTTTTGTGAATTCATTATCAGAGCGGCGACAAAAACCACCGCCGCTGATGGTAAAAGCCATTTAAGGCGTAATTCAAAAAAACTGGCAACCGGCATGATTTCGTCGTGCATAAGAGAACTATAGCAGATAACAATTTTCCCGCGCAAAATTCCCACCTAAAATTCTCATTTTTTTTATTTATTCTGCCGATAAGGGAACTGGAGCATTCCAATTCTCAAGGATAAATAAGAAAAGAATGAGGCAAACAAAGATTATAAGCAGATTTTCCCTGTTTAGAGGGTTGCTGGCGACACTTTTGTGTCTGCTGCTGCCCGTCGTCGCTATTGCCCAATCTGCAGCATTTCAGGATCTGCCACAAGATCACTGGGCCTATTCCGACGTTGATTTTCTTATCAGCCAGGGCTATATGGAAGGCTACCCTGACGGAACCTTCAAGGGTAGAAAAGTAACTACCAGGTATGACGTCGCTCTCATTCTGGCGCGCATTTTGAAGCGCATGGAAGAAAAGAAGGCCTCTATCGATGCCTCGAGTGAAGAAGAACGGGCAGCTCTTTCACGTCTCACCAAAGAATTCAGAGATGAACTTGGTTTGCTCGATGTGCGCGTTGACTCAATCGAGCGCCGCATGGTCGACAATGAGAACAAATTGAAAAGCCTCGAAGACATGATTCCCAAGATGAAAATCAATGGGTTTTATCGTGGTCGCGGCCAGTATATCGTTGAACCCGAAAGCGTTGGCAGAAACGAAGCCGGTGATGAAGCGTCTTTTGTGAACCCCGGTCTGGTTACTTTTTATCAGCAGATCTACCTCAAATTTACCGGCAAGCCATTCGGCGACAAGATCGAGACTTTTTATGAACTTCTCGGCTACATCAAAGGCCGAACCTGGA
>JAQUZA010000257.1 GCA_028691595.1 Candidatus Rifleibacteriota bacterium | reverse complement strand
ATGTACGAGCTGAAAACCCCGACCGATATTGTCTTTGCCAAAATTTTCATAAAGATATGAAGATATTATCAGGCGTCCACACTCAGGCGCGATTGCTTTCATCTGGCTGAGAACCTGATCAATAACTTTGAAATTTGCTGTCAGAAGAATTGCTGACTGGCGGGCTTCGTTTCTGGCAAAAGGTTCATCTTTTTCTGATCGGCGTGGGGGCGGAGTATATGATGATCCGCGGTTGGCTGAATCTGACTTTAGCTTCAGCATCACTTCTTTGGCAATTTGTTCAACAATCGATTCCATCTATAAGCCTCCTGCTCTAAGCTGCTTCGGCACGGGATTTTTCAAATATACGCTGGTCTTCAAGGGTTATATGATCAACGATTCCAATGATGGCTGCATCGGCCGGAGCTTCAGCCATGCCCATCATGTCATTAACTGAACTGCCTTCCTTCATTATCAGAACAAGTTCTCCGAGGCTGGCACCCATAAAGTCGAGACACAGAACCTCTGAACCCTTGTTTTCGAGCTTCATGTTCAAGGGTTGTACAAGCAAGAGCGGGTAGCCTATGAAGGCATCGTTCTTTACCGTAGATACAACCTGTTTTACAACTTTACAGATTTCCATATCAGCCTTTGATATTATCGATGACGCCTAGAATACTTGCATCGGAAGGTGGGCGGGTTTTTACGAACGGGAAAGCGGCTTCACCACCGCCACATAAAAAGACGGTTTCGCCCTGGCCGGCTCCAATTGAATCGCAGGCAATGAAAGGTTTCCCTTTGGCATTACCATTGCCGTCAATGCGTGTGACAATAATAAGCTTCAGGCCTTTTAACGTCGGGTCTTTTGCTGTACAGACAGCACGGCCAAGCACGCGACCAAGATACATGTTTCACCTGCCCATTAAATTTAACAGAGAAAATCTACCAGATTCGCGGCTAATGCGCAACATTATTGCAACAGCGGCAAATAAAAAATCGTCGGTGCATGCATGAGCACGAACCGACGATTACTAATCAAAAATTCAGCGGTCAGGCAAAAATATCTATTCTGCTGCCAAGTATCTGACTGGCCTGTTTAGGTCTGGCAGCCTGCTCTGCTCTGGCGGCATCTTCGGCACGACGCTCTGCGGCTGAGGGTTCGGCTTTTTCGGCTCGCATGCGCTGCGCTTCGCGAGTTTCGGCCTGACGATTGTCGACTTCACGTGACTCGGGCTGCTTTTTCTCGGCTTCACGAGGCTGAGGCTCGCGTGAATACTCGACTGGTCTTTGCTGATATCCAGATACTTTGCTAACCATAAATTTGCCACCTTTCATTTATCTTCTACCTACAAAGATAATCATTTTTTATGAAAATAGCAATAGCCTGTTTAACGGCTGTGACTGGCAAAATGCTGTAAAAGACCGGCTGTGGAAGAATCATGGTGCTGAAGGTTGACGTTCTTGCCTTGTATCAATTCTTCTTCTTCTTTTAAAATGGCTTTGGCAAGCACTTTGCCAAGTTCTACCCCCCACTGGTCAAAACTGTTGATGCGCCAGATGATTCCCTGAACAAAAATTTTCATTTCGTAAAGGGCTACAAGCATGCCAAGGTTGAACGGGGTAAGTTCTTTAATAAGAATTGAGTTTGTTGGCCGGTTTCCGGCAAAAACTTTGTGGGGAAGAAGCATCGCTGCTTTTTCTCCAGATATTTTTTCCCGGGCAAAATCTTCCTGAACCTCTGCCGCGCTTTTGCCTTTCATCAAAGCCTCAGTCTGGGCAAAAAAGTTGGCCATCAATTTTAAATGGTGGTCTCCGACCGGGTTGTGAGTTTTGATAAAACCGATAAAATCTGCTGGAATCAACTTCGTTCCTTGGTGAATCAGCTGATAGAAGGCGTGTTGTCCATTAGTGCCTGGCTCACCCCATATAACGGGCCCGGTTTGATAACTCACGCTCTTTCCTTCGCGATCAACATATTTGCCGTTGCTTTCCATGTCACCCTGCTGAAAATAGGCGGCAAAACGGTGCAGATACTGGTCGTATGGCAGGATTGCCATGCTTTCACATCCAAAGAAATTGTTATACCAGATGCCCAGCAGAGCCAGGATGACCGGAAGATTCTTCTCGAGTGGTGCTTCGGCAAAATGTCTGTCAAGCTCACAGGCCCCTGCAAGGATTTCTTCGAAACGCTCGAAACCTATAGAGATGGCAATAGATAGCCCAATGGCAGACCAGGATGAATAGCGGCCGCCAACCCAGTCCCAAAATTCAAACATATTATTTGAGTCTATGCCGAAACTTTCTACCGCTGCCTTGTTAGTCGAGAGAGCAACAAAATGTGATGCGACCGCTTTTTCGTCTTTTAATGCCTTAAGAAGCCATTCGCGGGCAGTGCCGGCGTTTGTCATTGTTTCCTGGGTGGTAAATGTTTTTGAAGCTACAATGAACAAGGTTTCTTCAGGGTTCAACTTAAGGGTTTTTTCTACAAAATCAGTGCCATCAACGTTTGAAACAAATCTGACCTCAGGGCCGTCGGCATAATGTTTAAGAGCCTCACACATCATTACGGGGCCCAGGTCAGAGCCACCAATGCCAATATTGACAACATTGCGAATCTTTTTGCCGGTGTAGCCAAGCCATTCGCCGCTTCTAACCCGGTGGCAGAAACCTTTCATCTTTGCAAGAACGGCTTTTACTTCAGGCATTACATCGACACCGTCTACCACAACTGGGGTGTCATAGCGATTGCGAAGAGCACTGTGAAGAACTGCCCGACCTTCAGTCCAGTTGATCTTTTCGCCCTTAAACATTGCTGTGGCTGCTTCTTTGACCCCGGAAGCCCCGGCAAGATCAAAAAGGAGCTTCATAGTTTCAGTGTCGATTCGATTTTTGGAGTAGTCGAGCAGCAGATCACCGAGCTCGATACTGAATTTTTTGAATCGATCAGGATCTGCAGCGAAAAGTTCGCGCATGTGCTTATTTTTGATGCTTTTGTAATGATCTTCCAGAGCTTTCCATTCATGGGTCAAAGTCAGCTCTTTGCCCGCTCTGATTTCTGTATCTATCTTTGATGAATAATTCATATGACCTCCGCTCAATTTTTTTTGCTTCAAGTCTGTATATACTCTAATTAACGCCAACAATTCAACCTCAGAGAGGCCTATAAAAGATGCTGCACCTGATCGACATCACCTGGCAGGCAAAATGGTCTGCAATTGCAGCTGCAGGCATAAGGAAGCCTGATCCCGATGAATGCAGATGTGTGCAAAATTGTCTGAATTATGCTATGCTGATACGCCGAGTTTTTACAGCATGGTTCAAAGGAGTACATGAAGTATGCAAAAAATAGTTGCCGCAGCCGTACAGTTTTCTGTGGAGCCGATGGCCGTTGAACGAAACATGGATAGAGCGTATGAGCTGATTTCAGAATGCTCAAAAGCTTCCAGGGCTAATCTGATCGTCCTTCCAGAAAGCTTTACCACCGGGTTTACCCCTCGCGGCAAGGCCGAGGACCTCTGGGAAGTAGTAGACACAATTCCTGGTCGACTTACCGACCGCGCTATCTCCTGGGCGAAAGAATTCAACTGCTATATTTGTTTCCCCACTTATGAACGTGGCCCCGAAAAGGGAATCGTTTTCAATAGTGCCGCCCTGGTCGGCCCCGAAGGATTGCTGGGTCTATACCGCAAAACTCATCCATTCCCGACTGAAAGGCTTGAAGGTGGTGGCTGGACAACTCCAGGCAACGATTCTTGCTGCATCGAAACCCCCATCGGAAAAATCGGAATTGTCATCTGCTATGACGGAGATTTCCCTGAGCTTGCGAGAGTGACTGCTCTCAAGGGTGCCGAGGTCATCTGCAGACCTTCAGCTTTTATGCGCACCTTTGACCACTGGGAACTCACCAATCGCGCCAGGGCTTACGACAACCATGTATACTGGGTTGCCGCCAACAGTGTTGGGCCAGATGCGAGCGGAGCCTATTTCTTCGGCTCATCGATGATCGTTCACCCTAATGGTGTGAAGCTTTCTCAGGCAAGAGCCTCCGATGAATTCGTCTGGGCAGACCTTGACCCTGATCCGATTCGAACAGTTGTTCCAAACTCCTCAACTCCGCAGATTTTTGATCATATTGAAGATCGTAATATTACCTCATACATGGGTATTCTCACCCAGGGCCGTTCTTCGTTCGAACCGGCCAGGCGAATTCCATATAACACCCGCTGGAGATAGAAAATGCCAGGTCCACTGCACGGAATTAAAGTAATCGATCTCACCAGAGTTCTTGCCGGGCCTTTCTGCACCATGACCCTCGCGGATCTTGGTGCTGAAATCATAAAGATTGAAAAACCAGGAACCGGCGATGATTCAAGAGCTTTTGGCCCGCATCTGCATGGCGAAAGCGCTTATTTCATGAGCATTAACAGAGGCAAGAAAAGCCTGACCCTTGACCTTAAATCAGAAAAGGGCCGGGAAGTCTTTTTTAAACTCATTGAAAAAGCCGATGTCCTGGTCGAAAATTTTAAGCCCGGTGTAATGAAAAAACTTGGTCTCGATTACGAAAAACTCAAGCAGTTAAATCCGCGCCTCATTTATGCTGCCTCATCTGGTTTCGGGCAAACCGGCCCTTACAGCAGCAGGCCCGCATACGACCTGATCATTCAGGGAATGGGCGGCCTGATGAGCATTACCGGTCCCGATGCCTCACAACCAACCAAGGTTGGCAGTTCAATAGCTGATATTTTTGCCGGGGTTTTTTCGGCAATAGGTATTCTAAGTGCTTTGTATAACCGCACTAATACCGGCCAGGGGCAGATGGTCGATGTGGCCATGCTCGACTGCATGGTAGCGATTCTTGAAAATGCTATTGCCCGCTTTACCGGTTCAGGCATAGACCCTGTGCCCATAGGTAATCGGCATCCTTCTATTGCCCCCTTTACTTCAGTTAAAACCGCTGATGGGTATATCAACATTGCCTGCGGCAATGATCAGCTCTGGGCGAATCTCTGCTCAATTATCGGTCGCCCTGATCTGGCATCCGATCGCCGCTTTGCCTCAAATAACAGTCGCTGCGAACATATGACCGACCTGCTGCCGATTCTTAATGATGTAATGAGCGTTCATAGTTCAGGTTACTGGTTGCCAAAGCTCGAAGCCGCACACGTGCCGGCAGGCCCGATAAATACAATCAGTCAAGTCCTTTCTGACCCGCAGGTCATTGCACGCAAGATGCTTCTCGAACTGACTCACCCGGTTGCCGGGCTGATAAAAATACCCGGAAGCCCCATTAAGCTTTCCGATACTCCGACTGAAGTAAGGTTTCCTGCTCCGGTGCTTGGCCAGCACAATGAAGAAATCCTTGGCAGTCT
>JAQUZA010000256.1 GCA_028691595.1 Candidatus Rifleibacteriota bacterium | reverse complement strand
CTTCCGCCTTCAAAGCAGGTTCCAGCCTAGCCTGTACTATCGCTGACTTAGTCATACCGCGTCTCCTTTAAATTCATCTCAACTTAATTGTATGTCAAATGTGATACAAGGACAAGCGTATTCCGAGGTTAGTTTTTTAGCAGGCCGAAGAGAAGAAAGAGTTTCCCACGGATTAACGCGGATGAACACGGATAAGCCGCCGTGCTCGCTTTTCAGGGTTGGCCGTCGGCGGGCTCAAGGAAACCCTTTTTCACTGCTTTGCTGGGCAAAGATTTTAAGGGTTGAAATTCTCTCCTGGTAATGCCTACAATTAAGGCATGAACAAAACTTTTGAACTGCTCAAGACTTTGATTGCAGAAAATGACGTTCTGGTTTCAGTTCATGGCTACGAAGAATTGGCCGAAGACGGTATTTATATAGCAGACATACTCAACAACGCTGCTGCCGGTATCGTGATAGAAGATTATCCTGAATACCATAAGGGGCCGGCAATTCTGTTGCTGCAAAAGGATAACACAGGTATTCCGATTCATGTTGTCTGGGGTATACCCAAAGATAAAAAACGACCGGCAGTGGTTGTAACAGCTTACCGACCAGACCCGAAGTTATGGTCACATGACCTGAAGCGGAGATTGAAAAAATGAACAAACGTCAGGAAAAATTTATTCATGTTGGCAACTTTGTGGCAAGAGTTGAAGTAGAACTCATTTATACTGAAGATTCCTGGTCGCCATGCCTTTCTCTTGCTGATGCCCAAAAACTTGATGAAATTCGCATGGCCTTGCAAAAAGGCGATTTCAAAGCAGCTGCGCAAAACGCACAAATTTTTCAGCTTACGCCGGTGACTAAGGCAGCTTGACAGCGGTGGTCTGAGAAAACTGGTCAAGGCGATAATTGATGAAGCCCGGCAACCCCTTCATTCTGATACTTTGTTGTCGGCCTTGGGCACGGTTTTTCTCTTTGTTGTTTTATAGACGGCGACTGGTTCTTTGACGCTGAAGCTGCCTGAATCGCGTAATTTTTCGAGGACTTTGAACGACAGGCCGGTGGCTTTGCTGTTGATTCTCAACGAAACGTCCCGGTATTTTCTCAGAGTGTTTTACCAGATAAGATGCTGGCGACGGTAAGGTCAGGCTACGGCTGTTTTACGGTCGATTTTTCGAGAAGGTCGGAAAGCTCTTCAAACAACCTGGGAACATCGTTCTTTGCCGTATCGAAAACGATACTGAAAATATCTTTTTTTTAGATAGAGCTGGTCAGCAACCGTCAGAGAGCGGTAGACTGAAAAAACCGGTCGAGGCGATAATCGGTGAAGCCCTTCGGCAGGGGCAGGGGTTGGCTACTTCATGCAGCACTTTTTGAATTTTTTGCCGCTGCCGCAGGGGCAGGGATCGTTTCTTCCTGATTCTGGGGCGGTGTTTCTTACCGGCATGTCGTAAACAAACGAATCTGCCATTTCTGAAAAAAGTCCTTCCTCATACTCCTGAAGCCTTGAGGCAATCACCTGTCGCAGGTATTCAGGGTTTGCGGCCCGGTAATAGTTTCCGACATGCATGTATTTGAAGGCCCGTTGAAAATATTCGTGAGCCTTCTCGTGGTTGCCCTTGTCAGATTCATAATCGCCGAGGCTCATATAAGATTCGACCGACATCGGGTCGAGCCTGAGAGCCTGCTTATACTGAAAAACCGCTTCGAGCTCTTTCCCTGCATGCATAAGAACATTGCCGAAACCAACTCTCAAAGCCGGATCATCAGGAGAATTTCTTACATCATTTTCATAACATTCGCGAATCTCGTCCACAGGCATGCGTCGCCCATCCATCATTCCAACGTTGCCAACTTTGACGGGAAATTTTTCGGGGTCAATACCTGCCCCATCTTTTCCGCTGTAAATAAGGGAAAGGGAAGCCATGAGGCTGAGTTTTCCCGCTGTGGTCAGATCATACTGATTGATCGCCCGGCAGTTTTTGCAGACAATTTTGTCTCTGATGCGCGGGCTGTCAGTATCGAGCAGAACCCCTTCGACCTCGTAGGAATAAACTTTTTCACAGCTACGGCATTTCAGCTCGACCTTCAGCGGTCTATCGGGCATCGAAAGCGGGTTGCCCGATGCAAAAGAAGCTTCGAGCTCTTTGAATTCGCGCTTCTTTCTATGCAGCCGTTCTTCTATTTCTTCGAGAATCACATCTTCATGCCCGTGTATTTTGCACAGAAGGTAATATGCCCGTTCCTCGCCGATCTCTTCAGGCACCAGCTCCTGGCGGAGAGGTGCAATGAACTGCCTGGCGGCAATGCATTCAATGGCCTCGACGAACATTCGCTTGTCGCAGCGCCAGAATTCATGCCAGTGGTGAAGAAAAAGATCGACGGTCTCTTCGCGTGGAATATCCTGTAGAACCAGAAGAAAGTGGGTTTTCTGAATATCACTGAACCCGGAAAAACCAGAAATGACATATTCGACAAAATCAGTGCCCATCTGCACAAGTAAAGCGGTGCATGCTTCGTAAACCCTGTCACTGCATTCAAAATCGAACAGTCCGCAAATTGCCGGGATTGCCTCGACGCATTTTATTTTGCCGAGAAGCTCTATGGCTCGGGCAGTGCCGAACGAGGCCGGGCATTTTTTTATCTGCCCGAGCGCCTTTTTTGCGATCACCGGCGGCGCAGTTCGTGAAATGAGGATGTCGCCGATCTGAGCGTCGATTTCGCTGTCATCGCGGTGCTCAAACAAAGTCGCAAACAAAAAGTCTGCGTCGGCTGACTCGAAATTCAATCCGGCGAGACTGTTCTCTTCAACGAGTCTGGAATAAAGAACAATCGCAGCGACAGCAAGGAGCTTGTGTGATTTTTCAGGGCCCCATTCAACATAGTCCCTGAAGGCAGCGAGAGCTATAAGGCAGTTTCCGGCGATTGAAGCCTGGTGGTCGAAGGCTTTATCTTTTTCGGCGGCAAGATTTATAAATCTGCTATCTGCATCATCTGAGAGCCATCGGATCGCCGAAGCATAAAGCTTTTTGCCGAAGAACTGCACAAAGGTTTCTGCAGCATGCGATTCATTTTGTGCCTTCAGGCATTTGACTGCTCTGTCAATCAAGCCGGGTTTTCTTTTTTCGAGATCTTTCTGCAATTCTTCGAAAGGATACGGAAAACCGCAGCGACTGACAATGGCATGCAAAACCTTTGCAGAATGGGGCTTGAAAAACCTTGCATAGAACCCGAGCACGGCTTTTAAACCTTTATTGTGCCGCAAAAGCGATTCAAGCAAAGCTTCAAGAATGTATTCATCAGCCTCAGCGTCGGTTTCAGACAAAACCGTTTCAAGTATTTCCCGTGCCTCAGTGGCACCGGTCTGACCGAGGCCAAGCAGGCTGTGAAGGGTCTCGATGCTTGAAAAACCGGGTTTCTGCCTTCTTTCGGCAAAAAGGGGAATCCAGCCCGGTTCATTATTCCTGGACAGATAATCGGCTATCATGCCGGCAATATAACCCGTCTGGTTTTTATATAGTTCGGCAAGCGGGGCAACGTATTTTGGATCAGGAAAATCCAGCAGATATTGCAGAGCTGCTAACAGAACATCTTCGTCGTTATCTTTAAGCAGCAGATCGATGATTGCCACGCCGTCACGTCCATGGATAAATCTGGCTCTTTCGCAGGCCCACCTTCTCACTTCGGGGTTCCGGTGTTTCGCCAGACTGATGAGGCTGCTCATTTCAATTATTTTTATGTTCATTAAAATTTCTCCATGATCTGGAACACCGTGTTTGTTTTTTTTGCAGGCCATGTCAGGAGGCTGGAGGGGCAAAGGTTGCCGGGCAAAATCAGCTCAAGATCTCGATTTCAATATGTGTGTGTTCCTGCATTTTTTTGAAATCCTGGTCAAATGTTATAAGTTTCGAACAATACCGCTCAGCAACTTTAAGGTGAACCAAATCGTTAATATTCCGCAGATAGTCCAGTTCCAGGCCAAGCTCCACAGCACTAATAAAATCTTCCTGTGAGATTTCCCAGGCAATATATTTTGAATACCAGGTGAAATCGCCCCTGATCAATTCCGCATCCATGCGAAGTTTTGCCATCGTAAAGACCAGTTCTTGAAGAACCAGTAACGAAAGGCGCAACTCAGAACTTTCTGCCAGAGACCTGATAAGGCGCAAGGCCTTTTCTTTCCTGGCGAGATCCTGCTAGATACCAGCGAAAACAAAAACATTGGTATCAAGGTAAATCATTGTTCATGTCCTGCATCAGTTTGTCTATGTCTATATCAGGTGCAACCTTGAAATGACGCTGCTGCAATGCCTCGAAGAACTCCATGTTTTGGCGGGTCCATTCAGATGTTCGATCTGCAAAGTTCCGGGAAGAAGCTTCAGCCTTGAGATTCTTGATCATTATCAGAAATTTTCCGCGAAGCTCTTCGGGCAACTGGCGAAAATCATCAAGAATTCTGTCTTCAAGAGAATTTCTTGTGTTCATAAAACTATCCTCGATTCCAGAATATACACGAACGATTTTAGCAACTTCAAAGGTGCCGGGCAAGTTATCTTTGTTCTCCGGAAACGTTTCTCGGCAGTTTCATGCGGCTATGACTTCTTCTCTGACAAAGTGCAGGCATAAGAGAAGAAAGAGTTTCCCACGGATGAACGCGGATGGACACGGGTAAACAAAGTGTTTGTTTTTTTAGGAGGCAGAAGAGAAGAAAAAAGCGCAAGAGACAAGGCGTGGGCCCTTCTGTTGGCCAGGGAAAGGGTTTTTGGAACTTGTCAGGCTGATAAACCCGGAAAAAGTTCGACAAACCCGCTTCATACCTTCTCATGATAACATCTTTCGGTACATTGTGACCACCATTTAAGACGCGCTCTGCCACACGACCGACCGCACAGCAGAGTGATGGACTGAGAAGACTGGTCAAGGCGGTAGGTGATGAAGCCATGCATCGATAAGGCTCACACTGGCGCATGCTTTTTCCTTTTTTGCTTTTCAGTTGATTTACCTGTGAGACATGCCCACGGGCAAAAAACTGGAGGGAAAAAATGTTCAGAGTTAAATCTTTTGGTTTTCTCGCAGCGTTTCTTTTCATTGGCCTGGTCTGCCCGGCCGCAGACAAAGGTTCTGAAGGCAGATTTCTTCAGATTATCGGTGGCAAATACAGATTCAGACTGCAGGTAATCGGCATGAGTTCGATAATTGAGATTCAAAATGCCACCGCCAGCATCTCAATTGATAAAAATGAAGCCTCAATCAAGGTGTCGGCACCGGGATACAACTCAAATTGCCGTTCTATTGGGCTGAAAGAAGGCATCTGTTACTATGAAAGCGTTATTTACCTGCCCTGTTTCGCTTTGCGGACCGCCAAAACTACACCTTG
>JAQUZA010000255.1 GCA_028691595.1 Candidatus Rifleibacteriota bacterium | reverse complement strand
TAAAGTTTCGGCCCATGACCTGAATGAACTGCCTCGGCCTCACGCCGATTATTGCAGCTTTTTTAAACTGCCGCCCGCTGCTGAAACCGTGAAATTTAACTCTAAGAAGCAGCTTCGCGGCGAAGGTACTGACCCTGTAACCGGCAAAAAGTGTGTAGTTCGTATTCCCGGTGCTTTTGCCGACTGGCCACCCGATGACAATCAACCACCCTGGGGCGATGTGACTTATCTGCGGATGTATCGCGACGAAGACCCGAAAAATCCTGAGTTTAACTACATTGCCTACAATACCATCAGAATGTATGATCAGAAACTTGCAAGGCCAGAGCTTGCAAATATGCCACTCTGGCAGACAATCATCGACCTGGTACCGACTTATCAGAAGAAATACGGCATCGATGGGGTAATGGTTGATATGGGGCATGCGGTGCCGGTAAGCCTGATGCAACAGTTGATAAACCAGGCGCGAACTATCGACCCAGATTTTGCTCTTCTTTCAGAAAACTTTGAAATTAATCATGATAGCGTTGATGCGGGTTATAATGCTGTCGTAGGTTATGCCTGGTGGGTAGAATACCGTCGCGATGGTATGTATGATCTGCTGAACCATGTGGGCAACCAGGGCGTTCCCCTTTCATTCTTTGGCGCAGTCGAAAATCATAATACTCCGCGCGCGGCCGGCCGACCTGGTGGTGAAAGCTACGCCAGATATGCTTTTCTGGTCAATACCATGCTCCCACGCGCCATTCCATTCATTCATTCCGGTCAGGAACTCGGCGAAACCCTGCCGGTAAATACCGGGCTTGATTTTTCAAATGCCGATCTCGAAAAATTGCAGGGCAAAAAACTGGCATTATTCGATCTGTGTGGCTACAACTGGGACGGCAGGCACGGAATGTTCGCTTTTATCAAAAAGGTTCTGCAGTTGAGGCGCGACTTTGCAGGCGCAGTAAATCAGACTGGTAATGATTCGTTCTGTATGGTTCAGACAGGCGAGGCTGACGTTATTGCCTTCATAAGACGAGGTGAGGGGCAGCATCTGATGGTTCTCTTCAATCGCGACCTCGAAAACACCCTGGCCGGTGAAATTGGCCTTGAATGGTGCCTCAGCAACGAAACAAAGCAGCTCGATAACCTGATCGCCGAAGGCGGCAGCAGTGTTTTCAAGATTGAGAATCAGAAACTGCAATACAGTCTTAAACCCGGGGATTGTTGCGTATTTGCCTGGTAAAATAAACCTATGAGCAAGAATCTTGATTTCTTAACCCTCGAAGTTGGCAGCACCATAACCAAGGCAAACGGTTTCATTCGTGACCCCGAAAATGCCCTGATGCACGTGGCTCAGGGTTTTGCACCAACCTCTGTTCTTCAGGGAAATGTCGGCATCGGTCTGCTCGCCGCTATTGAAGACCTTGAGACCAGCAGCGGCTTCAACACCGATACCGCTGAAGTTTTTGCCAATAGCTCTGCCGCCGGAGGCTTGCGGGTTACTGTTCACGGTCTGACCTATAATATGACCGCCAGAGCAGCAAAAGAAGCAAGTCTGGGGGCCGGTGCCATAATTAAGATGGTTACGGCCGGAGATCTGAGCGAATTTGACCTCGAAGAGATCGAAGAGATTAACCCCAATATGGTTATTCTCGCCGGTGGAGTTGATTTTGGTGCCCGTGAGGTGGTGCTTGCCAACGCGATCAAGCTTGGCTCGCTCGATCTGGGGGTTCCAGTAGTTTACGCGGGCAACGCTGCTCTCAAACGTGCGGTCGAAAATATTTTTTATAAATCAGGAACAGAGCTGATGATTGCTCCAAATGTTTTTCCTGATGTTGATGTGCTGAATGTTGAACCTTTAAGAAAACGAATGCAGGAGCTTTTTTCGCGCCATATAATTCATGCACCTGGCATGGAACGCCTTGAAAGCCTTACTGACCGGCAGATAATTCCCACTCCTGGCGCGGTTCTCAAAGCAGCAGAGCTTTTTGCCGAAGTTGCCGGAGATGTTCTCGTCATCGATGTCGGCGGCGCAACTACCGATGTTCATTCTGTGACCGATGGCAGCCGAGAGTTTGCCGACAAGCTTGTCGACCCTGAACCTCATGCCAAGCGAACGGTTGAGGGTGACCTCGGTGTTTATGTCAACGCTGCCAATATCATAGAAATTTCTGAAGAAGAAGACCGTAGAAAACACCTTGAAGAAATCAAGGCCATGCCTGCCACAGAATCAGAAAAAGAGATGACCCGCTGGCTGTGTCAAAAAGCCGTTGAAACCGGAGTTCGCAGGCATGCCGGGGTTATTGCCGATCTTTACACCCCCTCAGGAAAAAAGCAGATCGTCAAGGGCAAAGACCTGACCGCAGTCAACTGGGTTATTGGCACTGGCGGTGCCCTTACCCGGGTTGAGGGGGGCGATGAGATCCTGCGCGCCGTGTGTACCGGGCCAGGTAAGTACCTGCTGCCAAAGCCTTCAGCACGTATAATGCTCGATGCAAACTATCTTTTTTCTGCTCTGGGTACCATCTGTCACGACTACCCCGAGCTGGTTAAAAATACTTTCAAAAAGTGGACGGAAAAGCATGATTGATTACAAAGCGATGGCAACAGTTAAATACCACACCCCGCGGCTGGAAATTTATCCTGACCGCATTCGCCAGAATACTCAGGCTATTGCCGGGCAATGCCACCGGGCCGGGGTCAGTCTTGCCTGTGTCACCAAGGTAACTGCTGCTCACCAGGCGGTTGCCGCAGCCATGGTTGCGGGTGGGGCCGACATGCTTGCTGATTCAAGAATCGAAAATCTCTGGAAACTGCGTCAGGCAGGAATGCCCGGGCCATTTCTTCTTTTGCGTCTGCCACCCGTCTCGAGGGCGGCAGAGGTGGTAGAGGTCGCAGATATAAGCTTGAATTCAAGTCTGCAGACGATTGCAGCCCTTGGTAAAGAAGCTGTTATTCAGCAGCGAACCCATAAAGTTATAATCATGATCGATGTGGGTGATCTGCGTGAAGGCATCTGGCCAGATAAGGCGGCCCACCTTGTAAAAGAAGCTTCAACCATAAGCGGCATCGAAGTCATTGGCATGGGTTGCAACCTGGCCTGTTACGGTGGGGTAATTCCCTCTGTCGAAAATATGACTCTGCTGGTAAAAACCGTTGATGAGTGTCGCCGGGCTTCGGGCCTTGCGTTGCCGGTTATCTGTGGCGGCAACAGTTCAGGGCTACCAATCATGGCCGAAGGTCGCCTGCCTGAGGCGGTTAATCTCTACCGCATTGGTGAAGCCATTGTTCTGGGGCGCAACGTGATTGACCGTTCGCCCTGGGAGGGCACGCGCCAGGATACCTTTATTGCGGTCGCTGAGGTAATCGAGGCAGAAACGAAACCGTCAATGCCAATTGGCGACCGTGGCCAGGACGCTTTTGGCGGCAGTCAGGATTTCGTTGACCGCGGTCTGAGGAAGCGGGTAATCTGCAATATTGGTCGTCAGGACGTTGTGGTCGACGGAATCACTCCGGTCGAAAATGGCATTATTGTTCTCGGCGGATCAAGCGATCATCTAATTCTTGACGTGACAGATGCCGTTCGCCAGATTAAAGTGGGCGACGAGGTAGCCTTTTTTCCGGGGTATGGTGCTCTACTTGCCCTTTCAACTTCAGAATATGTTCAGAAAGTAGTAATTGCAGGTTAATTAAAAATGCTTTATCAAACTCACGCCAGAATTCATCTTGCCAATATCCGCAGTAATATTGAAAACATCCGCAAAGCTGTAGGCCCTGATCGAAAAATTCTAATCGCCGTTAAGGCTGATGGTTATGGCCATGGAGCTGTTGAGGTCTCGCGCATGGCCCAGAATATCGGTGTTGACTGGTTAGGGGTTGCTACTGTTCCCGAATGCCTTGAATTGCGACAGGCGGGTATCGGTCTGCCAATTTTAAAATTCAGCCCTGCTTTTGCTGAAGAGATGGAAGAGGCGGTAAAAAATGATTTGTCTCTTGCGGTTTGTGAGATTGAAAACACCCGTCAACTGCAAAAAGTGTGTGCCGCCATCAACAAAACGTGTGAAGTTCACATGAAAATAGAAACCGGCATGGGCCGAATCGGAGTTGCAGCTGAAGAAGCAATTAATCTTGCCGATGAAATAGTTAAGCGCTGCCCCAATCTTAAGCTGGGTGGTGCGATGACCCATCTGCCGGTTAGCGACGAAGGAAGCAAATCGTTTACTCAGCGACAGATCGAGCGCTTCAAAAAAATTGTCGCAGAAATTGAAAGCCGCCTGCAATTCAAATTTCCTCTGGTTCACTGCGCCAACAGTGGCGGAGTTCTCGCTCACCCCGAAAGCTGGTGCGATATGGTCAGGCCAGGTATCATGATTTATGGCTTTTACCCTTCCGATGAGACTCCGCAGACAATACTTCTCAAGCCTGGTTTGAGTTTTAAGACCAGGGTTTCCTTTTTGAAGCTCGTGCCAAAGGGCGGTTCTGTTGGCTATGGCCGTATCTGGATCGCACCAGAAGACTCATGGATCGCTACTTTCCCCGCAGGTTATGCAGATGGGTTCAACCGTCTTTTCTCAAATACAGGGCGGGTTCTTATCAACGGGCGTTCATGCCCGGTAGTAGGCAGAGTCTGCATGGATCAGAGCATGTGCAATCTTGGCCCCAATACCGATGTTAAAGTCGGCGACGAAGTCGTTCTTATCGGCGATTCAGGCTGCCAGAGTATTTCTGCTTATGAGTGGGCAGAAAAATTAAAAACAATCACTTACGAGGTGACTTGTCAGATTAATAAACGGGTTCGTCGGTTTTTCGACGATTATTGAGGCACAAAAAAAATCTTGAAATGCTTGGCAAACCAGAATAGAATAGGCTCCTTATGGCAGTTAAAATAGTTGCACGCGAACACATCAACGAAATTCTCAGTGCGCTAGGTATCAAATCATTTTCCAGGCCCTTTGCCGGGTTGATCGATCCCGGCGATTTTGGCACGGTTGGCACCTATCTTCCCCTTTACCCTGAAGAATATCGGCAACTGCCGCCCAAACTTCAGCAGCACGTCTATCTGATCGCTCCAGGCCGATATGGCCTTATCTGCTTTCTTCCCCGCATCTTTGAAGCACCCGATGGCGGCAAAGTTACCGAAGTCTCTACGGTTTTCAACGCCTGGGGAAAAATGGTCAGGGTTTTATATAAAACTGACCGCGGTTCTGAATTCGAAACCGAGCATACAATCCGCCAGGACAAACTGCTCGCCTACGCGAAAAATAAAAAGCTGCCAATCAATACTTCAGTAAAGATCTCAACTTGATTCACAGGTCGAAAGGATTTCTATGAAAATTTCTTTTCATGGCGCTGCGGGCTGCGTAACTGGTTCCTGCTACC